>JBOHST010000294.1:0-9600 GCA_050733375.1 Gemmatimonadales bacterium | reverse complement strand
GGTGTCGTCGTGGTGTGCGACGACCATGCGGCCGCTGAAGAGTGGGCTGACGCCGCCCCCGCAGGATCGCGCGCACATCCCGTCACGAGCCTCGGTCGCAGCGCGCGCCTCCTCAAGGAAGGCGCTGTCGATCTCCTGGCCGGCACGCCCGAAGACCTCCAGGGCCTCGCCGCCCGCTCCTCCCTGAAGCTCCACACCGTGACGACCGTAGTGCTGGCCTGGCCCGAGTGGTTGCTGGCGAGTGGTAGGCTGCCCGGACTCGAGCACGTGTTGGGGGACGTGCGCGAGGCGCGCCGCATCGTGCTCTCCTGGAATCCCGCCGTGCTCGAAGACTTCCTCGAGCGCCACGCCCGTCGTCCGCACGTAGTGGGGGACCTGCCGCTGGGGGAGGACGCGCGCCCCCTGCCGCCCGTAGCCGCGGCGCGCTACGCCGTGGTGCCGCGCGCGCGTCGCGTCGCGGCACGTCGCGAAATCCTCGACGCCCTCGACAAACCCCGAGTGGTCGAGTGGCGCCACGGGGCCCCGCTGCCCGAAGCGGCGGACGCAATCCTCTGCTTCGATCTCCCCTCGCGAGTAGAGCTCAAAGAGCTCGCGGCGCGCGGTGAACCGGTGCTGCTGCTGTCCCCAACGCAGCTGCCTTATGCCCGCACGATCGCCGCGCCCTTAGTGCCGGTGCCGCTCCGGGCGGTTCACACACGCGCGCAATCGCGCGCCGAGGCGCTGCGGGCGGAGGCTACGACCCGCCTCGAGGCCGGCGGGCTGGAACCCGAGTTAGGGTTACTGCAGCCCTTGTTCGAACGCTACGACCCCGCCGAGGTTGCGGCAGCGCTCCTCGCGCTGAGTCGTCAGCCGTCAGTCGTCAGCAGTCAGCCAACACTGCTCACCCCATCCGCCGCGCCTGCTGAAGAGTGGGTGAGGGTCTTCGTCGGCGTGGGCAAGAAGGACCGGGTTGGCGCGAGGGATCTCGTTGGCGCGCTCACTCGGGAAGTGGGGCTGGAGCGCGACGACATCGGACGGATCGAGGTGCGCGAGACGCACTGCCTCGTGAGTGTGACACCCCGCGCCGCCGAGCGCGCGATCGCCGGCCTGTCCCGAGTGTCGCTTCGCGGGCGACGCGTTACGGCCCACAAGGACCGCGGGGTTTAGTTTGGCCGGAGCGCTCGGCGACCTCCGCGTCCTCGACCTCTCCCGCGTCCTCGCGGGTCCCTGGGCAAGCCAGATTCTGGCCGACCTGGGTGCCGACGTCATCAAAGTGGAGCGCCCCGCGACCGGTGACGACACCCGACACTGGGGCCCACCTTACCTGAGGGATGCCGCCGGTCGCGACACCGCCGAGGCAGCGTACTACCTCAGCGCCAACCGCGGCAAGCGCTCCCTGACGGTCGATTTCACGACTGCAGAGGGGCGTGACCTCGTGCGGCGCCTCGCCGTTCAGTCGGACGTGTTTCTCGAGAACCAGAAAGTGGGCGACCTGTCACGCCACGGACTCGCCTATGCGGACCTGCAACCGCTGCAGCCCCGACTCGTCTATTGCTCCATCACCGGGTTCGGGCAGGACGGGCCCTACGCGCAGCGCGCCGGCTACGATTTCGCGATTCAGGCCATCGGCGGACTGATGAGCATCACCGGCGAACGGGACGACCGCCCCGGCGGCGGTCCGCAGAAGGCGGGAGTGGCGGTCGCAGACGTCATGTCAGGCCTCTACGCCTGTATCGCGATCCTCGCCGCACTCGCCCACCGCGAGGTGGCGGGCGTGGGGCAGCACATCGATCTCGCGCTGCTCGACGTCCAGGTGGCTGCGCTCGCGAACGTCGCGCTCAACTACCTGATCGGCGGAGTCGTACCGCAGCGCTGGGGCAACGCGCACGCGAACATCGCGCCCTATCAGGTGGTGCCCACCGCAGACCGGCCCATTGTGCTCGCCATCGGCAACGATGCGCAGTTCAGGAAGTTCTGCGAGACAGCCGGCGCGGCGGGAATGGTCGCCGACCCACGGTTCGCCACCAACGATGCTCGCGTACGCAATCGCGACGCGCTCACGCGCGAGCTCGAAACCGTGCTCCGGACCCGCCCCGCCGCCGCGTGGCTCGCGGCGCTCGAGCCCGTCGCCGTCCCATGCGCCCCGATCCACGACCTCGCGCAGGTGTTTGCCGATCCGCAGGTACGCCACCGGGGGATGCAGGTGGAGGTACCGCATCCATCGGGCGCCCTCGTGCCGTTGGTGGCGAATCCGATACGGTTGTCGACGACGCCGCCCCGTTACGATCTGCCGCCGCCGCTGTTGGGGCAACATACGGAGGAGATTCTGCGGGAGCGGCTCGGGTACGATGCGGCGCAGATCGCGGCACTGCGGACCCGCGGCGTGATTTGACTCCCGAAACGCTGACGGGCCGCCCAGCGGGGCAGCCCGTATCCAGCATCGCTTCTCTTCGCCGCCTACTTCTTGTTGTTGACCGCCATCTTCAGCTGCTTGCCGGCACGAAACGCCGGAGCGATCGTCGCCCTGATCTGAATCTCGGCGCCGGTCTTGGGATTGCGACCCATACGCGCGGCCCGCTTGCGAGCCTCGAAATTGCCGAACCCGGTGATCTGGACCTTCACGCCCTTCTTCAGCTCGCCCGCAATGATCCCCTTGTCGTCAAACAGGGATTCGATCGCGCGACCGGCATCGGCCTTGGACATCTTCGTCCGCATGGCCAGTGCCGCGATCAGCTCGGCTTTATTCACGGCGCGCTCCTTGGTAGAGTGAACGGAGAAAGCCCTGCAATCCGGCCCCTTTCACGGGGGGGCTCCCGAAAAGCCTTGAAATCTCTTGACAATATGGTGACCTACCCCGGAAATCCGCAAGACATCTACCCTTTCCCCACCCCCCACCCTATTGCGGATTGGGGACTGGGGATTGGTGCAGCCGAGCGTTCGAGGCTGGAGGACAGCCCTGCGCAAATCCGCAATCCCCAATCCCAATTAGCTTGCCCCCCCATGTTCCACGGTACCCGCCCCGGCTGGATCGAGGTAATCTCGGGGGTGATGTTCGCCGGCAAGTCCGAGGAGCTGATCCGGCGCGTGCGCCGGGCGGTGATCGCCCGCAGGCAGGTCCAGGTGTTCAAGTCCCATCTCGACGCACGCTATGCGGGGCTGTACTCGGTCACCACGCACGACGGACTCACCGTCGAAGCCGAGCCGGTGGACAACTCCGAGCACATCGCGCGCGGCTGGCGCACCGGGACCGAGGTGGTGGCGGTGGACGAGGCGCAGTTCCTCGACGGGGGCATCGTGGCTGTGGCGAATGACCTCGCCGACCGGGGGGTGCGGGTGATCCTCGCCGGCACCGATGTGGACTTCCGCGGACTCCCGTTCGGGCCGATGCCGCTGCTGATGTGCGCCGCCGAAGTGGTGGACAAGCTGCACGCCATTTGTGTGGTGTGCGGCGGCCCCGCGAGCCGGAATCAGCGGCTGGTGGACGGCAAGCCCGCCCCGTGGGAGAGCCCGACGATCATGGTGGGGGGTCGGGAGAGTTACGAGGCGCGATGCCGGCATTGCCACAAGGTGCCGAAAGCGGATGCGGATCAGACGGCGCTACTCTGAGGTGTCGGGTGCCGGGTGTCAGGGCGGCACCACCTGACACCCGGCACCTGACACCAGGCACCTTTTCGTGTTGAACGTCGCCCTCACCGGCAACATTGCCGCCGGCAAGTCGACGGTCGCCGATTTCTTCCGCCACTGGGGCGCGACGGTGATCGACGCCGACGAGCTGGCGCGGGAAGCGCAGGCCCCCGGCACCGCCGTGCTCGCCGCCATCGTCAAGCGATTCGGCGCACACATGCTGCAGCCCGACGGCTCGCTCGATCGCGCCGCGCTGCGAGCCACCGTACTGGGGGACAAAGCGGCCTTGGCCGCCCTCAATGCGCTGGTGCACCCGGTGGTGCAGCGGCGCCGTGAAGCGCTGCTCGATGCCGCGTGGCAGCGCGGCGACCGGATCGTGGTGAGCGACATTCCGCTCCTGTTCGAGGCGCTCGATCCTGCTTCGTTCGATGTGGTGGTACTGGTGGACGCACCCGTCCCGGTGCGACGGGCGCGTCTGCGCGCGCTGCGCGGGCTCTCCGCCGAGGAGGTCGATCGGCTGCTCGCCGCCCAAATGCCCGCCGACCGCAAGCGGAAGCAGAGCCATTTTGTGATCGAGAACGACCAGGGCCTGAACGAACTGCAGCGCCGCGCCCGGGAGGTGTACGACGAGCTCGAGCGGCGCGCGACCGCCAAACAACAAGCTTGACAAGGGTTTCCGCCATCTCTAGCTTCGCCCGCGTTCGCCACTCGGACTCCGCCGAAAGCGACCGGCCCCGCATGTCCAACATCCCGAACGAGCTGCGCTACACCGAAGAGCACGAGTACGTGAAGCCGATCGGCGACGCGGTGCAGATCGGCATCACCGACTACGCGCAGGGCGAGCTGGGCGATGTGGTGTTCGTGGAGCTTCCCAAGCCCGGGACCAGCTTCGCGAAGATGCAAGTGTTCGGGACGATTGAGGCGGTGAAGGCCGTCTCGGAGCTGTACTGCCCGGTTGCCGGGACCGTGACCGAGGTGAATGGGGCGCTCGAGGGCGACCCGGCCTTGGTCAACCGCGACCCCTATGGCGGGGGATGGATGATCAAGCTGAGGCTGCAAAACCCGGCGGAGGTGAACGGTCTGCTCGATGCGAAAGCGTACGTGAAGCATATTGGCGGCAAGTGACGGCTGAATGCTCAGCCTCACCTTCCACGGCCACGCCTGCTTCGTCATCGAGGGCGACGGCAAGCGACTGATCGTCGATCCCTTCCTCACCGGCAACCCCAGGGCCGACGTTCCAGCCGACCGGTTGCCCCCGCTCGACGCCATTCTGCTGTCGCACGGCCACGGGGACCATCTCGGCGACGCGATTCCATTGTCGAAACGACACCGCGCGACCATCGTCGCGACCTACGAGCTCGCCCGGTTTTGCGAAGCACGCGGCGCGACGGTGCACGCCATGCACATCGGCGGCAGCCACCGCTTCCCATTCGGCACGGTGAAGCTCGTCCCCGCATTTCACGGCGGCGCGGTCGAGGGTGATGACGGCTCGCACACCACCAATCCATGTGGTCTGCTGCTGACCCTCGGCGGCAAGACCGTGTACCACAGCGGCGACACCGGCCTCACCATGGAAATGCAGCTGCTCGCCGGACGCGTCGACCTGATGTGCGTGCCGATCGGGGACAACTACACGATGGGCGTCGAGGACGCGGTGCGGGCGGTCGAGTTCGTGCGGCCCCACACCGTGATCCCGATGCACTACAATACGTGGGACCTGATCGCCGCCGACTCGCAGGAATTCCGTCAGCGGGTCGGCGATCGGGCGTCCGTCGTGATCCTCGAGCCCGGTGCGACCCACACCTTTCCCTGAGCCAGCGAAGCCGACCCTTCATGCCGATCTCCGCCGATCTCGTGCACCCTGACGTCTTCCTCCCCCGCCACCTGGGACCGCGCCCCGAAGACCAGCGGGAGATGCTGGCCCTACTCGGCTATGACTCCCTCGACGGCTTCATCGACGCGGTGGTTCCGGCGGACATCCGGCTGCGCCGTCCGCTCGCCTTACCACCGGGCCGCGACGAGCGCGAGGTGCTGCAGGCGCTGCGGCGCATCGCCGCGAAGAACGAGACGTTTCGTTCGTACCTCGGCATGGGCTATCACGCCTGCTTCACGCCGCAGGTGATCCAGCGCAACGTGCTCGAGAACCCGGGGTGGTACACCGCCTATACGCCCTACCAGGCGGAGATCGCCCAGGGGAGGCTCGAGGCGCTGTTGAATTTCCAGACGATGGTGGTGGACCTGACCGGTCTGGAGGTCGCGAATGCTTCCCTGCTGGATGAAGCCACGGCGGCCGCCGAGGCGATGCATGTCACGCAGGCCGTGGCCAAGCCATCGGGGCGACCGGTCTACCTCGTGGACGAGCAATGCCACCCACAGACGATCGCGGTGGTGCGCACGCGGGCGGAGGCGCGTGGCCTCGAGATCGTGGTCGGCGATCCGGACACGTTCCGGTTCGGCGGCGGCGTCATCGGCGCGTTGGTGCAGTACCCGGGCACGGACGGTCGCCTGCGCGATTTCCGCGGCCTGTGCGAGCGGGCCCACGCGGAGGGCGCGCTGGTGACCGCGGCGACCGATCTGCTGGCGCTCACGCTGCTCGTTCCGCCCGGCGAATGGGGCGCCGACATGGCGGTCGGCAACAGCCAGCGTTTCGGCGTGCCGATGGCGTATGGCGGCCCGCACGCCGCGTTCTTCGCGACGCGTGACGCACACAAGCGGCATCTCCCGGGGCGGATCATCGGGGTCTCGAAGGATCGATCCGGTCGCCCCGCCTTGCGCATGGCGCTGCAGACCCGGGAACAGCACATCCGTCGCGAGAAGGCGACCAGCAACATCTGCACCGCGCAGGTGCTGCTCGCCGTGATGGCCAGCATGTACGCGGTCTATCACGGGCCGGACGGGCTGCGTCGCATGGCGGAGCGGGTGCACGCGTTCACCGGACTGCTCGCCAAAGCGTTGCAGCGCATGGACTATCGCATCGTCCACACAGGGTTCTTTGACACCCTGTGCGTCGAGGTCGAGCCGTGGGCCCTGCCGCGCCTGATCGAGGCCGCGTGGGCACGCAAGATCAATCTGCGAACGATGCCACCCAATCGGATCTGCATCGCCCTGGACGAGACCGTCACCGTGAGCGACCTCGCCGACCTGATCACGGTGTTCTCGCTGAACGAGACGCTGCCGTACCTGGCCGACGAAGCAGCCGCCCGGGTCGAGAGCGCGATCCCGCAGCCCTTGCGGAGAACTTCGCCGTATTGCACCCACCCGGTGTTCCATCGATACCGGTCCGAGACCGAGATGCTGCGCTACATCAAGCGCCTCGAGGCGCGCGACCTGTCGCTCACTTCGGCGATGATCCCCCTCGGCTCGTGTACCATGAAGCTCAACGCCACGACCGAAATGGTCCCGATCTCGTGGCGCGAGTTCAACCGCTTGCACCCCTTCGCCCCGCTGTCCCAGGCGCAGGGATACCAGATGCTGTTCCGCCAGCTCGAAGACCAGATCGCCGAGATCACCGGGTTTTCGGCCGTGTCGCTGCAGCCGAATGCGGGCTCGCAGGGTGAGTTCGCCGGACTGCTCGTGATTCGCGCGTACCACCGGTCGCGCGCTGATACCGCGCGGTCGACCTGCCTGATCCCGCAGTCGGCACACGGCACCAATCCCGCGAGCGCGGTCATGGCCGGGATGCAGGTGATCGTCGTCGAAACCGATTCGGCCGGTAACATCGACCTGGCGGACCTCAAGGCCAAAGCGACGCAGCACGCGGCCACGCTGGCCGCGTTGATGGTCACCTATCCATCCACCCATGGGGTGTTCGAGCCGACGATCAAGGAAGTCTGCCGGATCGTCCACGCGCACGGCGGGCAGGTCTATATGGACGGCGCCAATCTGAACGCGCAGGTGGGCGTGACCCGGCCGGCCGACATCGGCGCCGACGTCTGTCATCTGAACCTGCACAAGACGTTCTGCATCCCGCACGGCGGCGGCGGCCCGGGGATGGGACCGATCGCCGTCGCGGCGCATCTCGCCCCGTTCCTGCCGGACCATCCCGTGGTGCCGCTGGGTCATCGTCAGTCGTGCGGCACCATATCAGCCGCGCCCTGGGGCAGCGCCGCCATTCTCCCGATCTCCTGGGCCTACATCTCCCTCATGGGACAGGAAGGCCTGGTCGAAGCGACCAGGGTCGCGATCCTCAACGCGAACTACATTGCCAAGCGGCTCGAAGGACACTACGAGCTGTTGTATGCGGGGAACAATGGACTCATCGCGCATGAATGCATCCTGGAAACGCGGCCGTTCAAGGCGTCGGCGGGTGTGGACGTGGAGGACATCGCGAAGCGCATCATCGATTACGGCTTTCACCCGCCGACAGTCTCGTTCCCCGTTCCCGGTACGTTGATGGTGGAGCCGACGGAGAGCGAATCGCGGCAGGAGCTGGACCGCTTCTGCGACGCGCTCATCGCCATTCGGGAAGAGATCCGCGAGATCGAAACGGGCGCGGCGGACCGCGAGAACAACCTGCTGAAGAACGCCCCCCACCCGCTCGCCGACCTCCTGGCGGACACGTGGGATCGACCCTATGCGCGCGAGCGGGCTGCATTTCCCTCGGAGGCGACGCGGGTGCACAAGATCTGGCCGGCTGTGAGCCGCATCGACGGAGCCTACGGAGATCGCAACCTGATGTGCGTGTGCCCGCCGCTGGAGGCGTACGCGGAAGCCTGACCGCTACCGGTTGGGCCGGTACCAGTACCGGTCTGCCAGCTCGTCGAACCGCGCGCCGAACAGCAGCGCCGGGGCGCGCCACATGAACCCGAAATAGTGCCAGTCGCCGTGCTCGTCGAACTTCCGCGTGGAAGCAACCACCTTGTGGCCACGCAGCCGGCACAGCCGCTGGCCCCGTCGACGGCCGAGGCGCCAGAGCCGGGCGAGGAACGCGACGTCCTCGGCGAGCCGCAAGTGGTCGGGATATCCGCCCACCATGGCGAAGTCCTCACGTCGGCAAAACACCAGGCCGGTGTCGAACCCCGTAGCCCAAATCATCGGCACCATCATCGCATACGTCACCACGAGACCCACCGACCAGCGTTCCAATGTGCAGCCCGTCGCCCCACCCACGAACCGCGGGTTCGCGAGGGCCGCCCCGACCGCGTTGAAGGTTTCCGGGTGGACCCGAACGGTGTCCGCGTCCAGGAACGCGAGGTTGCGGCCTCGCGCCGCCCTCGCCCCACCGTTGCGCGCGGCGGCGATGCGGCGTTGTTCCACGCGGACGACTCGTGCCCCGCCTGCCTCGGCCAAGCGTGCCGTGTCATCGGTGGACATGTTGTCGGCGACAATGATCTCCACCGTCCCGCCCGCGGCGGCGTACCGCTCGCGCGCGGCGGCGAGGGAGGTCAGCAATCGGGGCAGGTAGCGTGCTTCGTTGTAGGCGGGGATGACGAGCGAGACGTCAGGATCGCTCACAGTCGTGGCGCCTCCGGCAGTGCCTGCATGCACACCGGCTACGTTACGGAATGAGCCGGTGTGACGCCAGGCACCGATCCGCGCCGCCCCTATGCATATTCCGGACGACATGAACTGGCACCTGAGCCTCGACCCCGCGGGTCACCCGGGCCCGGAGAACATGGCCATCGACGAAGCGTTGCTCTTCGAGGCCGACCGAAGTGGGCGGGCCTTTCTCCGCTTGTACCGCTTCACCCCGCCCTGCCTTTCAATCGGGCGTAATGAGCCGGCCCTGACGCGTTACGACCGCGCCGCCATCGAGCGGTTCGGCCTCGACGTGGTCCGACGCCCGACCGGCGGTCGCGCCGTCTGGCACGAGCACGAGCTCACCTATGCCGTCGCGGCCCCGGTGGCCGCTTTCGGAACGCTGCGCGCGAGTTACCGTGCGATCCACGAGCGGCTGGCCGCGGCGCTGCGGCGCCTCGGAGCGGCCACGGGGCTGGCCGCGGACCGCGGCGCCCCGGCACTGGACGACGCTTCGGGGGCCTGCTTCGCAGCGCCGGT
>JBOHST010000293.1:0-23058 GCA_050733375.1 Gemmatimonadales bacterium | reverse complement strand
GGGCCGCCCACAGCAGGCCACCGACGAGTACCGGAACGACGTAACGAGCCAGTGCCATCGAACCACCTCCGCAGCACGGTGACGCCCGAGAACCCAAGATTCTCCATTATCTCTATTGGCCTCAACTGAGGCAATTGTCAAGCAGGGTGAGATCGGGCACCCGCCTGGGGGGTGCCGGGCGGGGGAGCGGTCCGGGGCGCTGGCCGGGCGGCCCGGGATGGCGTACGATATCCGCCGCAGATGAGCCTTTTCCCCCTGCTGCTGGCCGCTCAGGCCGCGTTGCGCGCCGATACGGTGCCGCCGTACGTCGCGTTTCCCGAGGCCGGCCTCGACGATCCGGCGGCCTACGAGGGCTACCAGACCCGATTCTACCGCGACGCCCGCGGCAACGCCGTCCAGATCTACCTGGACGCGAAGAGCGGGCGCGTGGTTCACCTCTGGGCCGATGCGCTGAACGAAAGCCTCGGCTTCACCGCGCGCGATACTGCCGGCGGGCCGGCAGCAATCGCCTGGGCCGGCCCGGACGCGAAGATCGGGGTCGCCCAGGGACGCCGGTCGCTTGCCTACCGGGTCACGGCACCCGGCGCGGTACGACTCGGCCTCTTCCTGCTTGGCTCGATGCGCGTCGAACGAGACTTCCACTACGCCGGACGACAGCACGATTCCCTCGCTGCCAGGTTCGTCGTGCCCGAGATGGCGACGTTCGTGGACGATATCGCCGCGCTCCCCGGACCGGAGCGGCGCCGCGCGCTGGCGCTGCTCGGCGCCCGCGATCCGGTGGAACTGCGCGCCCGCCTCCGCCCAGTGGTGACGATGGCACGCTCGCCCAGCCGGTGGAGCGTGCGAGTCGCCCAGCGGAGCCTCGACGGGAAGAACCATCTCTCGCTGACCGTGAGCGGTGACGCGCGACGCTCGGCCGCGCGGCTCGCGGGCGGCGTCGTGACCGTAAAGCCGAGGGCCAAAGGCCCGCTCGAGCTCGCCGTCGAGATCGCGACCGACGGCCGCGCCCTGACGCCGCTCGCCCGCGAACAAATCTTCAACGACCAGTTTCGGAGCTTCTACGCCGAGGTGCGGGCCGACACCGCGCATCCGCTCCGGTTGCGGCGCCTGGAGCGCGAGGTTCGCGGCTTCGAGCTGCTCAGCTCGCGCGAGAAACTGATGGCGGGGTTGCCGAACTTCGCCACCTACTTCGGCCGCGACATGCTGATGACCGCCCTCCTGATGGAGCCCATTTGGTCCGACACGATGGCGGAGTATGTGATCGCGGCGGCGCTGGCGAAGCTCGCGCCCTCGGGAGAAGTGAGCCACGAGGAAGCCCTGGGCGGCCAGGCGATCCGCGAGAACGCCGCCGAGTATCACCGACGCCGCGACCCGGCGCTGCTCGCGCAGCTCCAGACGGTGCGCGAGAACTACTTCATGGTGGACGACGATTTCCAGCTCCCGGTTGTCGTGGCGCGCTACGCCGCGAACCCTTCGGTCGCTGACGGGCGGAAGCGCAGTTTCTTCCAGAAGCAAGAGAGGGCGCTGCTGGATAACCTCGCGTTCGTCGCCCGCCAGGCCGCGGCCTACGGGCGCGACCCCGTGGCCACGAACCTGGTGGGGTTTCACCGCGACGACGATGGGTGGTGGCGCCCCGGCAGCTGGCGCGACAGCCGCGTCGGATACGCGGGCGGGCGGTTCGCGTTTGACGTCAACGTGGTGTGGGTGCCCGCGGCGCTCCGGGCGGTCATCACGATCGACAGCACGCTGCGCGCCCTGGGGTTCGCGGGCGTGCCCGAGGCCTCGGGCCTCGAGGCGGCCGTCCAGGCGTGGCGCGGCACGGCGCGGCACTTCGTGGTGGCGCTCGCTCCCGCCGACGTCGCGGCGCGGGTGCGCGCCAGGCTGGAGGCGCTCCCCGCCGCCGAGCGCGGACACTGGGAGCAGGTGCTGGCCCGGAGCGGTATTCCGGCCGACACGCTCCGGTTTTTCGCGCTGTCGCTCGACAGCGCCGGCCGGCCGATCCCGGTGATGAGCACCGACGCCGCGATGTGGCTCTTGCTCGAGCACTTGGATGCGGCGCGCGAGGCCGAGCTGCTGCGCCCGTTCTTGCTGCCCTATCCCGTTGGCCTGCTGATCGACGGTGTCGGACCAGTCGCCGCGAACGACGCGTACGCCGCACCCGCGGTGTGGGAGATGTTCGAGCGCGACCTGTACCATTCCCCCCGTGTGGTGTGGGGCCGGGAGGTGAACGTGGTGGTCTCGGCCCTCGCGCGGCGCATCCGCGGCAACCCCGATTCGGTCGCCGGCACGGTCCTCGCCCGGACGCTCGACGCGGTGGCCCGCTCGGGGCTCCGGCAGGCCGAGCTGTGGAGCTACCGGATCGAGAACGACGCGCTGCGGCCCGTCCGCTACGGCTCGAGCTCCGACGTGCAGCTGTGGAATCTCACCGATCTCGCCGTGCAGGTCCTGCTCGCGCGGCTCTCCCCTTAGAGGAGCTCCGACCGTGGCTCACTTCGGCGCCTTAGACCTGCTCGTCATCGCAGCCTACTTTCTGATTCTGCTCGGCATCGGCGTCTGGGCGGCCCGGAAGAAGAAGAACGAGAGCGCAGATTACTTCCTCGCGAGTCGCGACATCGGTTGGCTGGCCGTCGGCGCCAGTCTCTTCGCCTCGAACATTGGGAGCGAGCACCTCGTGGGGCTCGCCGGCACCGGCGCCGCCAGCGGACTCGCCGTAGGGCATTTCGAGTGGCTCGCCTGCCTCATCCTCCTGCTCCTCGGGTGGCTGTTCGTGCCGTTCTATCTGCGGAGCGGCGTGTACACGATGCCGGAGTTCTTGGAACGCCGTTTCAACGCAGCTTCGCGTACCTACTTCACCTGGGTATCGATTATCGGGTACGTGCTCACAAAGATCAGCGTCACATTGTTCGCCGGCGGCATCGTGATGCGCGAGGTGACCGGGCTGAGCTTCTGGACGAGCGCGGTCGTGTTGATCGCCGTCACGGGCCTCTACACGGTCACGGGAGGGCTGCGCGCCGTCATCTTTACTGAGGTGGCGCAGACCGTGGTCCTCATCATCGGTTCGGCAACGATGGTGGTGCTCGGCGTCCAGGCCGCCGGTGGGTGGGATGGCCTCCAGGCAAAGGTCCCCGCGGAGTTCTTCTCCATGTGGAAACCGGGCTCCGATCCGAACTTCCCGTGGACCGGCATCGTGTTCGGGGCGCCCATTCTGGGCGTCTGGTACTGGTGCACCGACCAGTACATCGTCCAGCGGGTACTCGCCGCGCGCAATGTGACCGAAGCGCGCCGCGGCACGATCCTGGCGGGGTTCCTGAAAATCCTG
Organism: Gemmatimonadales bacterium; assembly: GCA_050733375.1. GTDB lineage: Bacteria > Gemmatimonadota > Gemmatimonadetes > Gemmatimonadales > GWC2-71-9 > DASTHG01. The sequence goes on along the minus strand of JBOHST010000293.1, from coordinate 19,739 downwards.
CCGGTGTTCATCTTTGTGCTGCCCGGCATCGTGGCCGCTGCCCTGTACGCCGACGTGCGGCAGGGCGCCAGCGACTCGGCCTACCCTACGCTGGTGACACGCCTCCTCCCCGCCGGCTTCAAGGGCCTTGTGCTCGCAGGAATGCTGGCGGCCTTGATGAGCTCCCTCGCCTCGGCGTTCAATTCCTGCTCGACGCTGATCACCTGGGACGTGTACCGCAAGTTCCGGCCCCAGGCCAGCGAAGCACGGCTCGTCACCGTGGGTCGGCTCACCACGGTGGCGCTCGTAGGCGTGAGCCTCCTCTGGATTCCGTTCATGAAGTACATTTCGTCCCAGCTTTACATTTATCTCCAGAGCGTGCAGGCGTACATCGCTCCCCCGATCGCCGCCTGCTTCCTGCTCGGTCTCTTTTTCCGCCGGCTGAACGGGGCTGGAGCAATCAGCTCGCTGATGACCGGCTTCGTGCTCGGGGCGTTGCGGCTGATTCTGGAACTCGCGAATGGCACTTCCAAAACCGGGCTCTCCGAGGGCAGTGTGTGGGCGTGGATCGCCGAGGTCAACTTCCTACACTTCGCCGTGCTGCTGTTCGCGATCAGCACGACGGTCCTCGTCGGCGTGAGCTTGCTCACCCCCGCACCCCCGGCGGCCCAGATCGCCGGACTCACGTACGGAACGACGCTGCCCGGCGCGCCTGCCGGGGCTGCGTCGGCAGACCGTGACGGGCAGCGGCTGAACGTGGGGTTGTCGATTCTCCTCATCGCGTTACTGGGAGTCTTGTGGATCGTCTTCGCCTAACCGCGCTCCTCGCGCTGCTCGGCTGCCTGGGGCCGAGCCAGCGCGCCCACCGCTATGATCCGGCCCGCGACCTGGGCGCGCTGTTCCACGATGTCCAGCTGTCGGGGATGTTCGCCGACTCCAAGACGTTCCCCGACGCCCGGCCGCTCGTCGCGCCGGCGGAAATCGTCGCGCGCTACGACTCGGCGCGCCGTGTGACGGGGTTCGATATCCGGGCGTTTGTCGAACGGCACTTCGAGATCCCGCGGCCGGTCGGGGAAGGCTTCCATACGGACGTCTCGCGGACCATGCAGCAGCACATCGGGGCGCTCTGGCAGGTGCTCACCCGCGCGCCCGATTCGACCGACGCGCGCTCGTCGCTGATCCCGCTCCCCAGGCCGTACGTCGTCCCGGGCGGGCGTTTCCGCGAGGTCTACTATTGGGACTCCTACTTCACGATGCTCGGGCTCGTCGAAAGCGGCCGGACCGACCTCGTGGAGAACATGCTGGACAACTTTGTCCACCTGATCGACACGGTCGGGCACATCCCGAACGGCAACCGGACTTACTACCTCGGCCGCAGCCAGCCGCCGTTCTTCGCTGCCATGGTCGGGCTGTACGCTCGGGCTACGGATACCACGCGCGCGCTCCGCTACCTCGACGCCCTCGAAGCGGAACACGCATTCTGGATGGAAGGAGCGGAGCGTCTGGCGCCCGGCCAGACCCGCCGTCGCGTGGTGCGGCAGCCCGACGGAGGGCTGCTCAACCGGTACTGGGACGATGTGCCCGAGCCCAGGCCGGAGTCCTACCGCCAGGACTACGAGCTGGCGCAAACGCTGCCCGCGGCGGACCGGGAGGCGTTCTATCGAAACGTGCGGGCCTCGGCCGAAAGCGGTTGGGACTTTTCGAGCCGCTGGATGCGGGACCCGAAGGATTTACGGACGCTGGAAACGACGGAGCTGATCCCGGTCGATCTCAACAGCCTCCTCTATCACCTCGAGCGCACCATTGCCGCGTTGCGGGCGGTTCGCGGGCGCGCCGGCGATGCGGAGGTCGCCGAGCGGTTCTCGCGGGCGGCCGAGCAGCGCCGCCAGGCGTTGCTCGCGGTCGCGTACGATCCGATCGGTGGGTTCTTCTACGACGTCCGCTGGCGCAGCGGCGAGCGCGTGTCTGATCGCCCGACATTGGCCGCCGCCGCCCCCCTCTATTTCGGTCTCGCCACTCCGGAACAGGGCCTCAGGGTAGCGGAGCGGCTCGGGCGGGAATTCTTGAAGTCCGGCGGGTTCGTTACGACCCTGATCGCCTCAGGGCAGCAGTGGGACGCCCCCAACGGATGGCCGCCGCTCGAATGGCTGACGATCGAAGCCGTGCGCCGCTACGGCCGGGCCGACCTGGCGGATCGCGCCCGCGACCGGTGGCTCGCCCTGAACCAGCGCACGTACCGCTCCACCGGCAAGATGACGGAGAAGTACGACGTCGCCGACGTGAATCGGCGCGCCGGCGGCGGAGAATACCCGACGCAGGACGGGTTCGGATGGTCCAACGGGGTCGCGCTGACGCTCGCGGCGCAGCAGCAGGCCCAGCGGCCGCGCAAGCGTGTGGCGGTCCGGTCGAGTCGTCCTCAACTGTTGACGGAGACAGGCTCGGCCATCCGAAGCGGCGAGGGATTGCTGGTTCGTGCTCAATAGTCGCCGAACCGGGCTCCTTGTTTTCGCACTCCCGCTCCTCGCCTCATGCCGCTCCCGTCCCGAGCGCTCGTCCTCCGCGACTCCACCGTGGCTGGTCGAGCGGGCGCGCCAGGAAGCCGAGCTGGTCGCGCGGTCGCGGGTGGTGCACGACTTCCGGTTCACGGATCGCCGGGAATCGAGCGGCATCACGTTCGAGAACCGCATCGTGGACGACGCGGGCAAGGCCTACAAGCTGGTTCACTACGACCACGGAGTCGGACTGTGTGCGGCTGACGTCGATGGCGATGGTCCGCCCGATCTCTACTTCGCCACCCAGCTCGGCAGCAACGAGCTGTGGAAGAACCTGGGAGACGGACGGTTCGTGAATGTCACCGCCGAGGCGGGGCTTGGAATGCCGGACGCGATCGCGGTCGCGTGCGCGTTCGCCGACAGCGACAACGATGGGGATCCCGACCTGTTCGTCACGACGGTCCGCCACGGCAATCGGCTGTTTGAGAACCTCGGCAGGGGAAGATTCCGCGACATCACGAGTGCGGCAGGAGTGGGATACATCGGCCACTCCTCAGGCGCGGTGTTCCTCGACTATGACGGCGACGGTTTGCTGGATCTGTTCGTGACCAATGTCGGTGTGTACACCAGCAACGAGCGGGGACCGGGCGGCTACTATGTCGGTCTGAGCGATGCGTTCATGGGCCACCTCCACGCCGAACGCGCCGAAGCGAGCATTCTCTACCGCAATCTCGGCGACAACCGGTACAAGGACGTCACGCGCGAGGTCGGGCTGGTGGATCGCAGCTGGAGCGGCGACGCCACGGCGCTCGACGTGAACGATGATCGGTTTCCCGACCTCTACATCCTCGACATGCAGGGTGGGGATCATCTGTGGCTCAATGAAGGCGGGAAGCATTTTCGTGAGTCGACAGAGCGCTACTTCCCGAAACGCCCCTGGGGTTCGATGGGGGTGAAGGTGTTCGACTTCGATGGGGATGGTCGGCTCGACATCTTCGTCACCAGCATGCACCCGGATATGTGGGTCAACATCCCGCCCGGCGACTGGGCGGCCGAAGGTCGCAAGGCGGATACCGCGACGGTGGCCGGCGGGATGATTCCCGAGGGGAAGGATCGATTCATCTTCGGCAACGAGCTGTTCGCCAACCGGGGCGGCGGCCGATACGAGGAGGTGTCCGACGCCGTCGGGGTCGAAACGTATTGGCCCTGGGGGCCCAGCGTGGACGATCTCAACGCAGACGGATGGGATGACATCTTCATCGCCGCGGGCATGAACTTCCCCTACCGATACGGGATCAACTCCGTCTTGCTCAACGAGGGGGGGCTCCGCTTCCTGCCGAGCGAATTCGTGGTGGGGGTCGAGCCGCGACTGAACGGCGCCACGCAGCAGGTCTGGTTCACCCTCGAGTGCAACGGCGCGGACGCGTTCAACGGCCTGTGTGCCGCCTGTTCCAAACCGGGGGCGCGTGAATTGGGGTGCACGCTCGATAGCGCTCGTCGCCTGACAATGATGGGCTCGCTGGGTTCGCGCGCCGCAGTCGCCCTCGACCTGGACGGTGACGGGGATCTGGACATCGTGACCAACGAGTTCAACGGGCGCCCGCAGGTGCTCGTGAGCGACCTCGCGCAACGACATCGCGTCAACTTCCTCACGGTCCAGCTGCGCGGCACGCGCTCGAACCGCGAGGGGCTCGGTGCTCAGGTGACCGTCGTGCTACCCGACGGGCGCCGGATGCTGAAGGTGCTCGACGGAAAGTCTGGATATCTCTCCCAGAGCGATCTGCCGCTCTATTTCGGGCTCGCGGACGCGGACCACGCCGTGGGGATCGAAGTCCGCTGGCCATCGGGTCGACGCCAAACTGTGGCCGGCCCCATACAGGCGGGTCAGACCATCGACGCCGTCGAGCCGTAAGACGTAGCCAGGCAGGTCTCGAAAGGTCGAAGCCCCCGAAACGGCTCGAAAGCCGCTCGGGGGCTCCGCACATCGGTTACCCGGAGCCGGGGGATTGCTCCCTCCGTTCTTCATCCTGACGCCGCCGGTTGACTGTTGCGTCGCTCGGTAGGGCGAACAGGAGCTCCGGCTTCCATCCCCAAGCAGCCTGGCCGGGCTGCAAGGTTCACCGCTGCGAGTGCTGCGGGTCAGATCGGGTCGCGGACCGACCTTCCGCACTGCACATCGAGGCACCACTTCGACGTGGCCAAGGCACGCGACTGGCCTCGGCTATTCGAGTCGGAGAGATCCTCCCGGATCGACAGGCGCCTGAGCCCTTATTGCGTTGGCACCCTCCACGGAATTTCCGCTCGAACTTATCGTGCAGGCGTGACTGGGACACGAGGCCCCAATCCTTCCCCGCGCGACGCAAGAGGTAATCTAGGCGTCGGCGACAAACGCGCAAGTGCCGATGTTTCTTCGGGTTAGCTCACTTCGATGTGCATCGCGTGTGGAACCTAACCGTCACGCCGCAGCGTCGTTGCGGCGTCCGTCCACACGATGTGGAGTTGTGTATCCACACGGTCCACGTTCCCACATCAACTTACGGCGGGCTTTTTCAGCGCGGCTTTCTTCATGAAGCCGCGCAAGGAATCGAGATAGCGCCGCAGCGCGCCGTCGAGCTGAGCGGTGCGATACGGTCCCCATTCCCGCAGCGAGTCCGCCGCGGCTGCTGTAGGGAACTGCGACACCGTCCACTCACGCTGGCAACGTCCCAGTGCGCGCCGCAGTTCGGCAGTCGCGCTCTGGAGGCGTGCCTGCTCGGACGCCGCGCGGCGCGAGTACACACCCTCTGCGAGCAGCGTGTCGACCTGCAGCAACGCGGCATCAGCGCCGCGGCACCCGGTGTGAACGCGCCCGGCGCGCGCAAACACGAGCTGCGAGGACGCGCTGGGGAGGTCGGTCCGGAAAGCGGCTGCTGCTCCCCGGACGCCGTCGAGTGACTCGGTAGCCTGTTTCAGCACACGCTCGAAACGCGCCTGGCGGACGCTGTCGGGCGCCTGCGCGGCGACGACAAGCGTGAACAGCACCATGATCATGTCAGGAATCGATTCCTACTTCGCAGTAGCAGAAGGGCTCCCCCGCCTGGGCGGGGAGGAACAGGCAGCCGGCCCCGGCGGTGGCGAACCAGCCGGCCACGAGCAGCGTGGAGCGGGTCGCCCCCCCAGGTGGAGCGTTGAAAAGCTCTTGCAGCCAGCGACGCACGTGCCGCAGTTCCGGCGCGCGCCGGCCGAGCAGCGCCAGCATCGCGCCCGTGCCCTGCGTCGCTCGCAGGAAGTGGGCGATCGCGTGCGCGCGCTCGGCGAATGCGTAGGCGCGCACGCCGGGGCCATCGTAGATCAGCTCGCACTCGCCCTGGTCGGCGTAGGGCTGATCCATGCGGGGACCGAAATACGCGAAAATGCGCCGGTCGCCGTCGTGGCGTTCCACGACGGCCGCCGCCGAGTCGGGACGAATCCAGGCGGCATGCACCAGGTCACCGTCGCGCAGGATCCCCGCGGCCTGGGTCCACTCGAGCAACGCGAGCGCCTGGTCGAGCGGGCAGCCAACGGCGTCGTCGAAGGCGAGGAAACGCGGGGCCTCCGCCGCGCGAGCGAAGAAGTGGCTCAGGGCCTCGGCGCGATCCTCGAACGTCCGCGAAAGTCGGGAGGTTGCGGGAACGGTCATGTCTGGATTATAACCTAGACCATCTGGAATGTGGTTCGCACCTTAACCGTAAGCTTCACCGGAGCATACGAGGGTTTCATGACTCCCCTGGCCGCGCTCCCGTTGCTGTTCGGCGCGCTCCTCACCGCGCCCGCCGCCACCCAGCAATACCCACCGCTGGGCGACTCGGTGCAGGTCAGGCCGCCCCCGCCCGCCCCTACCACGCCGGCCCAGGACCGGTACGTGCAGGGACTGCGCACGGCCGGACGCGGTGTGGCCCAGCTCAAGGACGGGCTCAGTCGCCTGGCGCGCATGCAGAGTAGGCACGATACGCTGCAGGCCCGCACGGCCGGGAAGCGCCTTGGGGGTCTGTGTGGCGCGGCGCGCGGCTTCATCGTGAACGGCCGCACGCAAATGGAGCCGAATGCTTACGACCCGCCCAACCGCAAGCCTGCCCGTGACCTTGCGACCCGGCTCGACTCCCTGGCGGCGTACGCGCCGACCTGCCAGCGCTCCGCCGGAAAGACTCCTGCACCGATTGCCACAGAGTTGCTGGGACGGATACGGGCATATGAGGTGGCGTTAGTCGCGTTTCGGAACGCCATCGGGCTCCCAAACCGATAACCCAAAGGCGTGAACGCTACAGGGCGGGCGGCGGAAAACCCGATCCTGACCCCGGCGATGCTGCGACCGTCGCGGCCGGACCTGGAAGTGGTCGGGGTGTTCAATCCAGCGGTCACACGCCACGATGGAACGGTCGTGGCGCTGTTGCGGATCGCGGAACGTCAGCGCGGACTGGCGCCTGGCGAGGTCGCGGCTACGACCTATCACGCCGACTCCGGGCGCCTTGAGGTGCGGCGGTGGCGTCGCGACGAGCAAGATGTGGACGTGAGCGATCCGCGCGTCATCGTCACCGATGGCCGCACCTGGCTGACGTCGATCTCGCACCTGCGCGTGGCTCGTTCCCGGGACGGCATCCGTTTCGACGTCGACCCGACAGCCGCGCTGTTTCCCGCCAGTGCGTACGAGTCGTTCGGCATCGAAGACCCGCGCATCACGCTGCTCGATGGTACGTACTGGATCACCTATAGCGCCGTGTCGGAGCTCGGGATCGCAACGGCGCTGGCCTCGACCCGGGATTTCAAGACCTTCGAGCGGCATGAGATCATCTTCCCTCCACCGAATCGCGACGTCACGATCTTCCCCGAGCAGATCGATGGCCGCTACGTCGCGCTCCACCGCCCGATGCCGAGCGGCATCGGCGCACCGGCGATCTGGATTGCGTCGTCCACCGACCTCAGGGCATGGGGGGACCATCGTTTCGTCGCGGGCGCGCGCGACGGCCAGTGGGATGACGCCAAGGTCGGCGCCGGCGCGATACCCTTTCACGTCCGCACCGGTCACACGGACGCCTGGCTCGCGATCTATCACGGTGTCACGAGGTCGTCGACGGCATACGCGCTCGGCGCGCTGCTGCTCGAGGCACGAGAGCCGGCGCGCGTACTCGCCCGCTCGCGCGAGCCCATTTTGAAGCCGGAGTCGCCGTACGAGCGTCAGGGATTCTTTGGCGGCGTCGTGTTCACCTGCGGCGCGCTTGTGGATGGTGATCGTGTCCGGGTCTACTACGGCGCCGCCGATGGTGTGACCGCTGTGGCCGACGTATCGCTCCAGCAGATCCTGTCCGGTCTCGGCGCGCCGTGAGCTTCGAACTGGGGATCAACTACTGGCCGCGTCGGCGCGCGATGTACATGTGGCGCGAATTCGATCTTGGGGAAGTGCGGGAAGACATGAGCCGCATCGCCGACTTCCAGTTTGACGTCGTGCGGCTCTTCACCCTCACCGAGGATTTTCTTCCCGCACCGATGACGGTCGACGCGCGGATGGTGGCACGGCTCGTGGACGTCGCGCGGGCGGCCAAAGATGCCGGCGTGCGGGTCGTGCCAACCCTCATCGTCCTGAACATGAGCGGGTGTATCTGGTGGCCGGCATGGATGCTCGATTCCCGGGGCGAGCCCGGCGACCTCTATTCCGATCCGATGCTCGTGGAATCACAGGAATTGCTCGTCGAGAGCTGTGCGCGCGCTCTGGCGGGAGACGACGCGATCCGCGCATTCGATGTGGCGAATGAGATCGACGACGCGCTGCGTCCGCGCTCGCGAGCGGACGGCCGCCGGTGGGCGACGGCGATGGCGACCGCGATACGACGCGGCGCTCCGGGTGTACCGGTGCAGATCGGCACACACCTCCCCTCGCTCGCCGGGCGGAACAACATGCGCGTCGACGATCTTTCGGGCATCGCCGATGAAGACGTCATGCACGCCTATCCGCTCTACTCCGAGGTGGCGCGCTCCGCGCTCGATCCGGAGCTGGTGCCCTTCTCCTGCGCGCTGACGGCTGGGTTGTCCGGTACGGGGCGTCGGACGTTGATGCAGGAGTTCGGGCTCTGCACCGCTCCACCAGGAAGGGCGGGGCACACGATCACGGACGACTTTCTGGGACAGCCACGCTCGCAATACCTGGCGTCAGAAGACGAGGGCGCCGCCTACTACGACGCGGTGCTCCAGCGGTTGGCGGCGACGGGCGCGGCTGGGGCGTATGCGTGGTGCTATGGAGATTACGACCCGCGTCTCTTCGATCGGCCGCCGCTCGTGACGGCCCGGCGCGAGCGCTCGTTCGGATTGGTGGCCGCCGACGGGCGCGAGAAACCCGCGGTCGAGGTGGTCCGAGCGTTCCGGGCGAGGGGCGACGCCGGCACGCTCCCCACGTCGCCGGTTCCGGCCCTCCTCGACGTGAGTGCGGACGAATACTACGAGACGCCTGCCGCCCACTTCGAGCGCCTCTACGCGAGGTGGTTGGCGCGCACTGCTCCCGCTCCTGTGGCACAATGATGCGCACCGCGATCGCGTCGCTCGAGCGTCTGGCGTCGAATCCGCTGATCACGCCCTCGCAGATCCCCTTCACACGCGCCACCGGTTCGTTCAATCCGGGCGCGGCAATCGATCGCGCGAGTGGCCGAGTCGTGTTGCTCGTGCGCGTGTTCGAGGAGCAGACACGCCGTTCGTGCCTGGCGCTCGCCCTGTCGTCGGACGGCGAGCGAATCGATGAGATCCGGGCCCATCCCGCCGTTGCACGCGACGCGCCGTACGAGGAGTGGGGCGTCGAGGATCCGCGCATCACCTACCTCGAGGATGACCGCTGCTACGCGATCACCTACACCGGCTACTCCAGCGACGGGCCGCGCGTTTGCCTGATCACCACCGATGATTTGCTCGCGCCCCAGCGCTACCACCGGCATGGTCCCCGCATCGCCGGCGACAACAAGGACTGCGTGATCTTCCCGCGCAAGATCGACGGCGACTACGTCGTCCTGCACCGCCCCATGCCCCGGATGGTGTGCGCGCGGGTGCGTTCCCTCGACGACTCCTGGCCCGCGGATGGCGTCGCGCTCGTCGGACCACGCGCCGGAACGTGGCGCAGCTCGCGCGTTGGCGCCGGGGCGCCACCGATTCGCACGGAGATCGGCTGGCTGCTCCCGTTTCACGGCGCGACCACGGTCGACGAAGGCAACGTCTACTCCATGGGATGGTGCGTGCTCGACCTGAACCGCCCCGAGACCGTGCAGTACGTTTCCGACGCGCCCGTACTCGCCCCGCTCGCACCATATGAGATCGAGATGCAGGGCATCCCGCAGGTCGACCCCGCGAACTTCAAGACGGGAGTGCGCGTCGTGTTTCCCCAGGGGCTCGTCGAGCGCGGAGAGGATTTGCTCGTGTACTACGGCGCCGCCGACGTTTCAGTGGCGGGCGCTCGGGTGAACAAACACGCACTCCTGGACTCCTTGCGCGCGGCCATGTCGGGCCAGCAGGGTGGTGTGGCGCTGTGATCGCAGGACGAACGTGGATCGTTGCGCCCACATGGGCCTTGACGACGCTCGTCGGCGGGTGCGGTCGCGACGTGCGATCCGTGGCGCAGGGTGCATCATCGCCTCCAGTGAGTGTCGAGCTCAAGCATCTCCGTCACCTTGGGCTGGACGCCGTCGTCCGGGGCAAAGCCGTTCGTGTGGTCGCGCTGTACGCGGAAGCGCCCGACTACCGCCCCACGCCGTCACCGTTGCGCGACGGGAGTGAGGGAATCGCGAGCGTGGACGACGCCGCGCGAGCGGCCGTTCTGTATCTGCGCGCGTACGAAGCGACAGGGGATGCTGACGCGCGCGCCGAAGCGCTGGGACTCCTGGCGTTCGTCACCGCCATGGAGCAAGGCGACGGAGAGTTCGTCAACTTCATCGACGCCCGTGGCCGTCCCAATCGAGCCGCGCCGAGCAGCAGAAAGAGCATGTCGTACTGGGCCGCCCGCAGCATTTGGGCCATGGGGGAAGCGGTACGCGTGCTCGGTCGGGAACGACCGGATCGATTGACCGACGTTCGGACGGCGCTCCGGCGCGCCGTTGCGCGGATGGCGCGCGACGTTCACTCGGGCCGCCTCATCGGGGGATCGGCCACTGCCACCGCGGAAGCGCTCCTGGGACTCCTCGCGCTGCAGCGCGCCGAGCCGTCGCCCGCGCTCGCCGCGTTGGCCACGCGAACCGCCGAACTCCTGTTGCCTCTGTCTGCCGGGACGGAGGCGGGCGCGCCCTGGGGCGCGTATCTCGATCACCCTGACGCACTCTGGCATGCGTGGGGCGCACGCTGCACGCAAGCGCTCGCGGAAGCCGCGATCGTGCTCGACCGACCCGACTTCACCCTGGCGGCGAAACGCGAAGCGGACGCGCTCTGGGGCAGATTCCTGCTCGCCGGCCAACCCGCCTCGTCGGTCTCCCCTGCGGGCGCCGCGACGTGGTACCCGCAGATCGCCTACGGCGTCGGGCCTATTGTCGAAGGGTATCTCGCGCTCGCCCTGGCAACGGGCGAGCGGCGCTACTCGGTGTTCGCCGGCCTGGCCGCGGGTTGGTTCGTTGGAGACAACGCCGCGGGCATCAGCATGTACGATGAGACAACGGGCAGGACGTTCGACGGAATTGATGGGCCGACCGCGGATCAGGTGAACCGCAACGCGGGCGCCGAATCCACCATCGAATCGCTGCTGGCGTTGCACGGCGTCACGAGCGAAGCCGAGGCGGCGCCGTACGTCCGGTACCGTGTGGCGGGGGAGCGCGCGGCATCCCTCGCCGGCATCCCGGATGCGCGCGAGTTCGTGGGTCCGCACGGCGAGCGGCTGGTGCTGCGCCGGACGCCCGCGGGCCTCGAGATCAGCGAATCCCCTGCCGGTGAAGGGCCAATCACGCTCACGTACTGGCCGGCGGCGAATCCGGTCGAGGTGCGTCTCGCGACGCGGCTTGCCGCCTCGTGGAACGCGGAGCATCCGGACGTCCAGGTGCGCGTGCAACCGCTTCCCGCCGGCCGCTCATCCGAAGAGGTGTTGCTTGCGGCAATCGTCGCGCAGGCCACCCCGGACGTGAGCTCGAACGTCTCCTCGGCGCTCCTCGCCCGGCTCGTCCGCGCGCACGGCGTCGTGCGGCTGGATGATCGCGCTCCCACCGCGGCGCGGCTTCGCGAGCGCACCACGCCCGCCATGCTCGCGTCGCTGCGCCTTCCGGATTCGGGGATCTATGCGTTTCCCTGGAAAACAAATCCCGAGATGCTGATGTACAACGTCGATCTCCTCGCGGCTGCCGGGGTGCAACCCCCTCGCACGCATCGTGAGCTGCTCGACGCCTTCCGGCGGCTGGCGCGCGATACGGACGGCGACGGGCGGATGGATCGATGGGCCCTCTGGGCCACGCTCAAGACCACATGGTTCGAGCGCTTCTATGACTTCTATCCGCTGTATCTGGCGAGCTCCGGTGGACGGACGCTCGTCGCGGGCGGAAGAGTCGTCTTCGACAACCGCGCGGCTGAGTCGGCGTTGGAGCTGCTGCGCCGGGGATTCGCGGAGGGGACGCTACCGCGATCGAACTTCGCGTTGGGCCGCGACCCATTTGCGGACGGAACCGTCGCGATGAAGATCATCGGCCCGTGGTTCGTGAAAGAGCTGGATGAGCTCAAGGTGCGCGGACTGCGCTACGACGTCGTGCCGATCCCGACCGAGGACGGACAGTCACCAGACGACGGGTTTGCTTTTGCGGATATGCGGAACATCGCCGTGTTTTCGACCACGCGACATCCCGACGCCGCGGCGCGCTTCGTCGCGTACCTCACCTCTCCCGCTGCCGATCGTCTGTTGATCGAGGAGGCCAGCCAGCTCCCGTATCGACGGGCGCTCGCCTCGGATCCCCGCTTTACCGCCTCATTGGCGCGGTGGCCGACGCTCGCGACGTATGCGACGTATGTGGAGCGGACGCGCGATCTCGATATCGACCCGGACGTCGTCGAGATCTTCGACCTCCTGTCCGACGCGTACGAAGCGGGCGCGGTGTACGGCACCATGTCCGTGCGACAGGCGCTGACCAAGGCGGCCTCCGAAGCGAGGAAAATTGTCGATGCGCGCTGAAGAGCGGTCGGGCTGGCTGCTGGCGACACCGTACACCGCTTTTCTGGGGGCGTTCGCGCTCTATCCCATCGCGTTCGCCGTGGTGCTCGTGTTTCTCCAGTGGGACCTGGTGACGCCGCCGTCGTTCGCTGGACTCGACAATGTGCGGCTGCTGGCCGGTGACGGACGCTTCTGGCGGGCCGTCGCCAACATGGTCGTCTTCCTCGGCATCCACATTCCCCTCCAGATCGTCACCGCGCTCGCGCTGGCGCTGGCGCTCAATCGCCCGCTCGTGCTGCGGGCCTTTTGGCGCGCCGCGTTCTTTCTCCCCGTCGTCATCTCCGGCGCCGTCGTCGCCATCCTCTGGAGCACGCTGTACGCGACCGACGTCGGACTGATCAACCATCTCCTCGTCCGGATGGGAGTGCGCCCAGTCCCGTGGCTGACCGATCCGGTGACCGCGATGCCGGCGATCGCGGTGATGGTGACGTGGAAGAACGTGGGCTTTTACATCATCATCTACCTCGCGGGCTTGCAGTACATCCCGCGCAGCTGCCAGGAAGCGATCGAGATCGAAGGGGCAACGACGTGGCAGCGGTTTCGCCACCTGACGCTGCCATCGCTCCTCCCCCAGACCCTGCTGGTCGTCACGCTCTCCACGATCAACGGCTTCCAGCTCTTCATCGAGCCGTACGTCATGACCGGGGGTGGGCCGCTGCGACGCACGAACTCGCTCGTGCTGTATCTCTACACGAACGCGTTCTCCTACCAGAAGATGGGCTACGCGGCCACGATCGGCGTCGCGCTCGCACTCATGATCGGCGCCGTCGTGGCGCTCCAGCGTCGCCTCATCGGCAGGGCGGACGCGCAATGAAGGCGCTCGGTCGCGCGGCCCTCTACGTCACGCTGACGCTCGCCGCGCTCACGTTTATCTATCCCTTCCTGTGGATGGCGTCCACGACGCTCAAACCGCCATTCGAGGTGGGGACCCTCACGCTCATCCCGGACCAGATGACGCTCGATAACTACCGAACCATGTGGGCCCGCGCGCCATTCGGCCGGGCGCTGCTCAACAGCGCGCTCGTCGCCACGACGATCACTGCCGCGGTGCTCGTCTTCGGCTCGATCACGGCGTATGCGATGGCGCGCCTGCGCTTTCGGGGACGCCCCGCGCTCAACACCGCGACGCTGGCGGTCCTCCTCGTTCCGGGACAGCTCACGCTCATTCCGCTGTACACGTTGATCGTGCAGCTCGGCTGGATCGATAGCTACGCCGCGCTCATCGTTCCCTATCTGTTCAACGCGACCGCGATTCTCATGTTGCGGCAGTTCTTTCTCCAGATTCCGCAGTCCCTCATCGACTCGGCGCGCATGGACGGCATGGGCGAGCTGCGCATCCTGTTCACGATCTTCTGGCCCCTCTCGCGGCCGGTGCTCGCTATCGTCGCCATCTTCACTTTCATGGGATCGTGGAATGAGGTGCTGTGGCCATTGCTGGTCGTGCGCGAACAGCATCTCATGACGCTCCCGCAGCTGCTCACCGTCTTCGCGCTCGGCGGCGGAGCCGGTTCGATCGGGGTGTCGCTGGCCTCGGCCATGGTCCTCGTCGTGCCGGTCGTCGTCGCCTATGCCTTCCTACAGCGCTATTTCATTGAGAGCATGGCGGGCGCGGGGATCAAGGGATAAATGCCCTCCGTGACGTTCGACCATGTCTACAAGCGGTTCGGCGATACGCGCGTCGTCGAGGATTTCGACCTCACGGTGGCCGACGGCGAGCTGTTGGTGCTGGTCGGGGGCTCCGGCTCGGGAAAATCCACGATCCTGCGCATGCTGGCAGGGCTCGAGGTCGTGACGAGCGGCACGATTCGCATCGACAACCGCGACGTGACCGCCCTCCCCTCGCGCGAGCGCGACGTGGCGATGGTCTTTCAGGATTACGCGCTGTATCCCCACATGACGGTGCGAGAGAACCTCTCGCTCGGGCTACGCTTGCGGAAAGCGCCGCGGCTGGAGATCGACCGGCGTGTCGAGTGGGCGGGGTCGATGCTGGGACTCGCCCCCCTGCTGGATCGCAAGCCGAAGCAGCTGTCCGGCGGTCAGCGGCAGCGCGTCGCGATGGGACGGGCAATCGTGCGCGAGCCGTTGGTGTTTCTCTTCGACGAGCCCCTGTCGAATCTGGACGCCGGCCTGCGCGCGCAAATGCGGATCGAGATCGGCGCCCTGCAACGTCGCCTGAAAACGACGACCGTCTATGTCACGCACGACCAGGTAGAAGCCATGACCCTTGGCGACCGGATCGTGGTGCTGGCGGACGGGCGCATCCAACAGGTCGGCCAGCCGATCGAGCTCTATCGCGCTCCCGTCAACCGCTTTGTCGCCGGCTTTATCGGCACACCGCGGATGAACTTCGTCGAGGGCCATCTCGGAGAGGAGCTCGGCGCCGCGACGTTCATCGCTGAGGGTGCTCGCGTGACGCTCAGGAGAACGCCCCCGATGGCGCTCGGATCGGCCGCCGCGGTGACGCTGGGTGTCCGTCCCGAAGACCTGCAGCTCGCCGCGTCGGTTGCACGTGAAAGCCCGGCGTCCGACACACTGCTGGGGCGCGTGGTACTCGTCGAACGGCTCGGCGGCACCAGCCACGTTCATCTGGACGTAGGCGCGCACCGTCTCATGGCAGCGGTCTCGGACAGTGCCCTGCCCCAGATTGGCGACCACGTCGCGGTGCGCGTCCCCAGCGACCGCGTCTACCTGTTCGCGGCGGACGGCCGAACCTTGCTGTAGCGCTACGGCGTCACTTCCCGCTTCGGCTCGACCCGCAAGATCCACAGTCCGGAATTGATGTCGGGCACGAAGATGTTCCCGTCACGCACCACCGCGCCCCACGCAAACGGCGTGTGCGGTTGGACGCCGGTCGAGTCCGCCGTCAGGATCCAGCTAATCTCCCGTCCCTGCCGCAGCAGGTCGCCCTTCAGCTCGCCGGAGATGTCGAGCACCCGAGCGCCACCCTGGTAATTGCCGAGGTACAGCGTGTCGCCCACCACCCAGACGTTGTGTACGCCACCGTCAGTGGGCTCGTACCACGCGACCGCCTTGGGATGCGCGATGTCGGACACGTCGATCACGTGCAACCGCCCGAACGTGAGGCTGTTGCCTTCGGTGAGACCCTTGTACGGACGGGCCGCGTACACTTCGTCTCCCACGAACACGTAGCGTCCCTGCCGCCACGCCGTGTGGGTGCCGCGCACGAACCCCGGGCCCCACAGCTGCTCGACCCGCGCGTACGCCGCGTTGAGGTCGTACTTGAACTGCGACACGAGCTGCGGGTTTGTGGGGCTGCCGCCCTTCATGCCGTTGCCCACGTCCAGGATCACCAACCCGTCGTTCCAGTACGCCAGATAGGCGAGCCCGTCCACGACCATGACGTCGTGCACGTACCGGCCCGCCTCGGTCTGCTCGGTCTGCCAGCGGGCCACTTCCTTCGGGTGCATGGGGTCGCGGATGTCGATTACCCGCATCGAGCCGGTGGCGTCATCCGTGAGGTAGACATGCCCCTGGTACACGTACGAGCTGTGCACCCCGCCGGTCACCGTCTCGGTGTACTCGGCGATGGCCCTGGGATGGCAGGGATCGCTCGCGTCGAAGATCACGATGCCGTTCCTGCGGTTTGAAGCCCCCTCGCGCGAGAACACACCGTACTTGCCGTCCTCGGTGGTCATCACGTCGTTGTTGATCCGGGCGTCGTTCACCATGGAATCGACGATCTTCGGCCGGGTGACGTCGGACACGTCGATGGCGTAGACCCGATCCGCGATCGTCGAGAGGTACGCGCACGTGCCGTTGGGGTGCACCCATACCTCGGCCGCCCGCTCCCGAATCGGGAGGTGCGACCGGACCTCGATGCCGCGGGTCACGCGACGCTGCTCGACCCGCATCACGGATTCCGCCGTGCGCGTTCCGATCGTCGCCCGGACCGTGTACACCCCGGGCAGCTCGGCCACGAACGCGCCGCTGTTGTCGATCACCGCGGCTCCGCCCCCAGCGCCGAGGCTCCAGGCCACGGCCGCGTCCCTGGGCGTCGTCGTGAACCGCACCACATCGCCCGTCCGCACGGACGCCGCCGCCGGCTCGATGGTGACCCGGCCGATCGGGCTGCGCACGACCTGGAGCGCGAGCGTCTCCCGCGCCGAGCCGACGGCCACGGTCACCGTGGCCCGTCCCGGCGCCACGGCGCGCAGGACGCCATCGGCGTTGACGCTCGCCACGCGCGGATTGCTCGAGGTGAACGTGGCCTGGTCCGGGTGTCGGTCGCCGTGTTTGGAGAACGCCGTGGCCACCAGTGTCAGCCGCGTGCCCGCGGCCAGCCGCGTCGGCATTGGATCGACGACGACGCGCGTCGGCGCCTCCGGCATCGCCCGGAACACCGCCTCGCCCATCGTCGAACCCTGCTGGCCCGGGACAAACGCCATCGCGACGACGCGCAACGGACCGGCGTAGCCGGCGGTGACCACCCCGGTCGAGTCGACGTCACCGTTGTCGCTGCCGACGAAGTACCGAAACTGGGCGTTCGCGACGGGCTGCCCGTTCGCGTCGAGCGCCCGAGCGGAGATCTTGAGGGTGTGACCGATCTCCAACTCACCGGCGGCCGGGGTGACTTCGACCTTCGCGATGACCGGCGCGGGCGCCGGGGTATGCTGCAGCAGGACGAGCAACACTCCGAAATGCATCGGAACTCCTTACGGGATAGCGGTTTGACGGGGCTCCATCCGCACGACCCAGAGCCCGCTATTCATATCGGGGACGTAGACGAGGCCGTCGCGGTAGATCGCACCCCAGGCATTGGCCATGTTCGGCGTTTTCCCATCCTTGTCGCCCGTATGGACGTGAGCGTATTCGCGACCCTGGGCCAGCAAGTCGCCCTTCAGCTCGCCGGAGATGTCGAGAATCCGCAGTCCGCCCTGATAGTCGCCAAGGTACAGCGTGTCGCCCGCAACCCATACGTTGTGCGCGCCGCCGTCCTCGGGCTCGAACCAGGCGACTTCCCTCGGGTTGGCCTGGTCGGCGATGTCGATCACGTGCAGTCGACCGTAGGCACGACCGAGGCCGATCACGCCGGGACCGCCGCCCTGCTGACGGGCGGGGAACACCTCGTCCCCGACGAAGACGTAGCGCTGGCCGACCCGCCAGGAGGTGTGGGTGCCGCGGATGAATCCCGGCCCGCCGGCCAGCTCCACCCGCTTGTACAACGTGTTCAGGTCGTACTTGAACTGCATAACGAGCTGTGGGATTTCGGGGGTGCCGCCCTTGATGCCGTTGCCGACGTCGAGGATCACGAGCCCGTCGTTCCAATACGACAGCGTCGCCAGGCCATCCCGCACGTCGATGTCGTGGAGCGTGCGGCCGGCTTCGGGCCGCTCGACCTGCCAGCGGGCCACTTGCTTCGGATGGTACGGGTCGCGGATGTCGATCACGCGCATCGAGCCGGTGGCGTCGTCGGTGAGGTAAACATAGCCGCGATAGATGTAAGTGCTGTGAACCCCGCCCGTCACCGTCTCGGTGAATTCGGCGATCGGCTTGGGGTGTGCCGGGTCCTCGAACGACAGGATCACAATCCCGTTCTTGCGGCTCGAGGCCCCTTCCCGGGTTATCACGCCGAACTTGCCGTCCTCGGTCGTCATCACGTCGTTGACGACCCTCGCGTCCACCACGACGGAGTCGGTGATGCGCGGCTGCGCCGCATCCGAAATGTCGATGGCGTAGATCCGGTCGCCGATGGTGGACAGATAGGCATGTTTGCCGTCGGGGTGCAGCCACAGCTCGGCGGCGTCGAGGCCCTTCAGCGGCAGTCGTCCGACGATCGACACCTGCCGGGTGATGTTGCGGGCCTCGACGCGGACGATCGCCTCGACCGATCTCGCGCCCAGGGTGCCGACGACGCGATAGGTGCCGGGGTCGTTCGCAACGAACACCCCGTTTCCGTCTATCGTGGCCGTGCCCGGCCCCTCTCCCACCGGCGCCACGGCCCATTCCGGCCGCGCGTCGGCCACGGCGCGACGGGCCGCATCCGCGGCGCTGAACCGGAACCGCATCACGTCACCCGTGCGAACGGCGGTATCTGCCGGCGCCACGCCGACCCGCACCACTGTGTTCGGCGCGACGGTGACACGCCAGCTCTGGCTGGCGCCGCCCGCCGTGGCCGTCACCGTCGCCCGGCCGGCGCGCCGCGCCGTGAGGCGCCCGAATGTGCTGACGTCGAGTACCGCGGGCCGGCTGGACGACCAGGTCACCGGGTCGTAGCGCCGGTCTCCACTGGCGGCCATCGGCGCGGCATCGAGCACGAGCGACGTCCCCACGAGCATCCGGGACGGCTGTGGGGTCACGACGACCCGCGCCGCCGGCGGCGGCAGCACGGTGACCTGTGAGAACCCGAGCGCCGGGCGTCCCGGTCGCCCCGGTACGACCACCGCCGCGGTCACGCTGAGTGTCCCCGTAGCGCCCGCGGACAAGAGTCCCGTCGAGTCGACCCGGCCCTCGAAGCGGCCGCCGCTCAGGTACCAGAATACCCGGGTACTGTCGAGCTGTTTGCCTGCGGAATCGAACGCCACGACCGACAGGCGGACCGTGTCGCCCACGTTCAGGGCGTACGCGGCCGGCTTCACTTCGACGCGCGCCACCAGTTGCGGTAACGCGGTCGGCTGCTGAGCGGGCTGCTGCACCGCCAACAGCGCGAGCAGAAGAGACGTCATGAATCCTCGCGATGTGGGTGTGACAGAGAATCCGGAGGTAGGCGACGGCGGCCCGACTCGGAACGACGGAGGTTACGGTGAGCGGGCCTGAGTGGGAAGTGGTCCGGAACCCGCTGCAGCGACTATCGAGTGTCGCGATAATGGCGTTATGATGTCTGGTTGCACAAATAGCCACCAATGCGGTCATTTCGTTATTGACAGCCTGGGAACCGGTCCGTACCTTTGGCCCCGGTTCAAGCAATACGTGGCACCGTCACCGGCTGTCTGCGCTCCGCGAGGACCACACGTCTCGCGGTTTTTTGTTTGAGCCCGCCCAGGTCGCGGTGACCTGGGTCGCACCAGTCCGGGGCGGATGCCCCATCAGTGCAGAGGTTGAATAGTATGGCAAAGGGTAAGGTGAAGTGGTTCAACGACGCGAAAGGC
>JBOHST010000292.1:0-9920 GCA_050733375.1 Gemmatimonadales bacterium | reverse complement strand
CGCGGAGCTGGTCGACGGCCTCACCAAGCTGTCCGGCCTGTCGTTCCGGTCCGCCGAGGAGGCGCAGGCCGAGAACTACCGCAAGCTGTTGCTCTCCATCGCTAAGGACGCGCGGGTCATCATCATCAAGCTGTCCGACCGCCTGCATAACATGCGGACATTGGAGCATCTCTCCGAAGAAAAACAGCGGCGCATCGCGCTCGAGACCCAGGAGATCTACGCCCCGCTGGCGCATCGCTTCGGGATGGCCGGGATGAAAGCCGAGCTGGAGGACCTGGCGTTCAAGTTCCTCGAGCCCGACGAATACCGTGCGCTGATCAAGAAGATTCAGGCACGCCGGACCGAACGGGATCAGACGATCGAGCGGCTGCGCGTCCCGCTCACCGAGGAGCTGAAGCGGGCGGGTCTCACCGATTTCGAGATCACGGGTCGGCCCAAGAACCTGTGGTCCATCCACAAAAAGATGAAGCGGCGCGAAAAACCGTTCGAGGAGATCTACGACCTCCTGGCGATGCGCGTGCTGGTCGGCTCGGTGGCGGACTGCTACCACGCGCTCGGCGTGATTCACCATCAGTGGACGCCGCTTCAGGAGCGCATCAAAGACTACATCGCGAGCCCGAAATCGAACGGCTACCAGTCGCTCCACACGACCGTGTTCGGCCCCGGCGGTCAGTTGTACGAGATCCAGATCCGCACCGGGGAGATGCACCGCACCGCCGAGTACGGCATTGCGGCACACTGGCTCTTCAAAGAAGGGAAAGCGCCGGACGAATTCGACCGTCACCTCGCCTGGTTCCGCCAGCTGCTCGAGCTGCAGCAGGACGCCCACTCTCCCGAGGAGTTCCTCGAGTTTCTCAAAGTGGACCTGTACCAGGACGAGATTTTCGTCTTCACCCCGCGTGGCGACGTCAAACGACTTCCCAAGGACGCCACGCCGATCGACTTCGCCTTCACGGTGCACACGGAAGTCGGCTTGCACTGCAGCGGCGCCCGGGTGAACGGCCGTATCGCGCCGCTGCACCGGCCCCTCAAGAACGGGGACTCGGTCGAGGTGCTCACGAGCCCCCAGGCTCGGCCCTCACGTGACTGGCTGGCTCATGTGACCACGGGGCGCGCGCGCCACAAGATCCGCCAGTGGATCAGGCAGGAGGAGCACACCCGGAGCGTCGGGCTGGGGCGCGAGATCCTGGATCGCGAGATCCGGCGCCGCCGCCTGCCGCCCACCGACCCGGAGCAGCTCGCCCGCGCGGCGGCCGCGTTGTCCGTGGGGAGCGCCGATCAGCTCGAAGCGGTGTTGGGCCGTGGCGACGTGGCCTTGGGGCTGGTGATGCGGGCGCTGTACCCGAACCTGCCGGCGGAAGACCTCCAGGCCCCGAAGCCGACGGCCTTCGGCCGCGTCATCCAGCGGCTGCGGCTGGGGCGGGGCATTCGGATTCAAGGCGTCGATGGGCTGATGGTGCGGTATGCCCAGTGCTGCCAGCCGGTGCCGGGCGACGCCGTGGTCGGCTATGTGACGCAAGGGCGGGGGATTTCGATCCACCGCAGCGACTGCCCAAACCTCCTGCCGTTGTCGGCGGAGGGGGAGCGGCGGGTCGAGATCGACTGGCAGGAATCAGAGGGTGAGACCTTCGTCGTGCGGCTCGCGGTGGAAGGCGAGGACCGGCGCAGCTTGTACGCCGACATCTGCGAGGCCGTGAACCAGACGGGGACCAACATCCGTCGCGCCGAGCTCGCGTCCAAGGACGGCGCCGTGTTCGGTCACCTGCTGGTGGAAGTGGAAAACCACACGCACTTGAACAAGGTGCTGCGCGCCGTGCGTCGGGTGAAGGGCGTCACCGAGATCGCGCGTCGGGACGCAGGCGTCCACACCGAGCCGTCAGCCGGTTAACTTCCCGCGTCATGTCTTTTGACCTCGTGTCCGCCTTTACCCCGGCGGGGGATCAGCCGCGCGCCATCGCCTCCCTGGCGGAAGGATTGGCGCGCGGCGATCGGTACCAGACCCTCTTGGGCGTCACGGGGTCGGGGAAGACCATGTCCATGGCCAACGTGGTGGCCGCGTACGGGCGGCCGACCCTGGTCCTGTCGCACAACAAAACGCTGGCCGCGCAGCTCTATGGGGAGTTGAAGACGTTTTTCCCCCGGAACGCCGTCGAGTTCTTCATTTCCTACTACGACTACTACCAGCCCGAGGCGTACGTCCCTCAGACGGACACGTACATCGCCAAGGATTCGTCGATCAACGACGACATCGATTCGCTCCGGCTGCGCGCCACCTCGAGCTTGATGGAGCGCGACGACGTGGTGATCGTCTCGAGCGTCTCGGCGATCTACGGACTGGGCGACCCCGAGGCGTACCGCCGCCTGCTCGTCACGGTGGGGACCGGGGAAGAGCGTGGGCGGGACGCGATTCTCGAGGATCTGGTTCGCATCAACTATCAGCGCAACGACGTGGCGTTCGAGCGTGGCACGTTCCGCGTCCGCGGTGACACGATCGAGATTTTCCCGGCCTACGAAGAGCAGGGCGTTCGCATCGAGCTGTGGGGCGACACCGTCGAACGGGTCACCAAGATCGACCCCCTTACCGGGAACCCGATCGCCCAGCTCAACCGGGCGGCCGTCTATCCCGCGACGCACTTCGTGACCGAGCGACCCTCCGTCGAGCGCGCCGTGGCGGCCATCCGCGCTGAGCTCGCCGACCGGCTCGCGGAGCTCAGGGTGCAGAACAAACTGGTCGAGGCCCAACGCCTCGAATCGCGCACCCACTTCGACGTCGACATGCTGCTCGAGGTCGGGCGCTGCAGCGGGATCGAGAACTACTCCCGCCACCTCACGGGGCGGCGGCCGGGGGAGCGCCCGGCCTGCCTACTGGACTACTTGCCCGAGGACTTCCTCTGCATCATCGACGAATCGCACCAGACCCTGCCGCAGCTGGGCGGGATGTACGAGGGCGACCGCTCGCGCAAGCAGACATTGGTGGACTACGGGTTCCGGCTCCCGTCCGCGCTGGACAACCGGCCGCTGCGCATCGATGAGTTCATGGCCCTGGTGCCGCGCATGCTGTTCGTGTCGGCGACCCCGGGAGACCAGGAGCTGCAGCTCTCCGAGGGCGTCGTGGTGGAGCAGATCATCCGACCGACCGGGCTGGTGGACCCCGAGGTCGAGGTGCGGCCGGTGAAAGGACAGGTGGACGATCTGCTGCACGAGATCCGGGAGCGCGCGCGCGCCGGCGAGCGCGTGCTCGTCACCACACTCACCAAGCGGATGTCGGAGGATCTCACCGACTACCTGCAGCAGCACGGGGTGCGGGTGCGGTACCTCCATTCCGAGATCGACGCGATCGAGCGGGTGGAAATCATTCGCGGCTTGCGCCTCGGTGAATTCGACGTGCTGGTGGGGATCAACCTGCTGCGGGAGGGGCTCGATCTGCCGGAAGTATCGCTGGTCGCGGTCCTCGACGCCGACCAGGAAGGCTTCCTCCGGTCGGACCGCTCGCTCATCCAGACCGTGGGGCGAGCGGCGCGCAACCTCCATGGGCGGGCTATTCTGTACGCCGACCGGATGACCGGCTCGATGCGCCGCGCGCTGGACGAGATGACGCGTCGCCGCACCCGGCAGCAGGCCTACAACGTCGCACACGGTATCACGCCGCGCTCGATCGTGAAGTCGGTCGGCGATATCCGCTTCGTGACGCGCTTCGCGGACGCGCGCGGCAGCCGCCTGCCGCCGGCACCCGAGCGCCGGCCCGCGAATGCGGCGGAGCGAGACGCGCTGATCCGCCTGCTCGAGTCCCAGATGCAGGCGGCCGCCGAGGCGCTCGATTTCGAGCAGGCGGCGTTGCTGCGTGATCAACTGCTCGAGCTCAAGGCCGAGCTGGAGCCGCGGGGAGGACGGCGTGCGCCTACGGGTGGACGAACTCAACACGTTCGGTGAACAGCTGGGGCGCGCGCTCCGCGCTCCCGCGATCATCGGGTTCTCGGGTGACCTCGGCGCCGGCAAGACGACCCTCGTTCAGGCTATCTGCCGCGGGATGGGCGCCGCCGTCCCGGCCACCAGCCCGACCTACGCGCTGGTGCATCGCTACGAATCGCCGGCGGGGCCGGTGTACCACGTCGACTGCTACCGTCTCCAATCGTCCCAAGAGGCGCGTGACCTCGGACTGGATGAAATCCTGGGCCAGCGTGCCATCCTGCTGATCGAGTGGCCGGAAAAGGCAGGGCACATGATGCCGCCGCTCGACCGGTATTTCTATCTCTCGCACGATACCGACCCGGACTTCCGCGTGTTGGAGGATCGGTGAACGGCCGCTGGCTCGCCCTCGACACGGCGACGGAGCTCGCCTCTATCGCGGTGGGAGTGCCGCCGGCGGCCGAGAGCGTCGCGGTGATCGCCAGTGCGCGGGTCCACGCGGCCGGGCTCATCGACCTCGTGGACCGCTGCCTTGCGCCGCTCGGCCTGCGTCCCGCCGACCTCGCCGGCTTCGTCGTCGGCGACGGACCCGGCAGCTTCACGGGTTTGCGGATCGGCTGGGCGGCCGCCAAGGGACTGGCGCAGGAGCACACGGTGCCCATCCAGGTCGTCCCGTCGCTGCTCGCCGCCGCCGCCGGGGCCGCGGCGGTTCTGGGGGCCGTTCCGGTAGCCGCCTGCTTCGATGCACTCCGCGGCCAGGTGTTCGGGGCGATGTACGTCGTGCATCCTACCCGCGTCGAGACACTCGTGCCGCCCGCGGTGTGCGCGCTGGCCGAGCTGACGGCGCGCGCTCCGGTCAGACCCCGCGCCGTCGTCGGAGACGGCGCCATGAAATACGCCGCGGAGGTCGAGGCATGGTCGGGGGCCGCGCCGCTCCCGTCAGCCGCCTTGCGTCCCGCGGCGGCGTCGTTACTGGCCTTGTGCGGTCGCGACGGCGCTGGTCGGCTGCTTGATGACGTCGCCACGGCGGAGCCGGACTACGGGCGCCCCGCCGAAGCGCAGGCCCGCTGGGAGGCGCGCCACGGACGCACCCTTCCGGATCCGTCCCGCGCGGAAGGCTGACGTTCCCGCGCTGGTCGCGCTGGAGCGAATCGCCTTCACCGATCCCTGGTCCAGCGTCGACTTCACGGACTGCATCGCGTCTGGCCTGGTCATCTTCGTGGCCGTGACCGGCGACGGTCCCGTGGGGTACATCGTCGCTCGACACGCGCTCGATGAGGGTGAGATTCTGAATCTCGGTGTCGCCTTGCCGGTGCGGCGCCGCGGCGTGGGTCGAGCATTGGTTGGCCGCGTGCTCGAGACGTTGGCCGCGACGGGCGTGGCCGCGGTGTTCCTCGAGGTACGCGAGTCCAACGTCCCGGCGCAGCAATTGTACGTAGCGTTCGGGTTTCAGGAGGTCGGTCGGCGTCGTCACTACTATCAGCGTCCGGTGGAGGACGCGGTGGTCCTTCGCGCCGCCATTTCGGCAGGCGGGACCCCCGCGTGAGAATGATACAAGTGGCGTATCTTTGATTGACAGAATGACTTGCGACTCATATAATCTGGGGCATCCTTGGGCCCCCGACCCGCCTAATGCCTGGAGGCAGCTGTGAGCCGGAGCCTGAACAAAGTCATGCTGATCGGCAACTTGGGGGCCGATCCCGAAGTGCGCAGTACGAACAACGGATCCCGAGTCGCCAACCTCTCCCTCGCCACCAGTCGGCAATGGAACGCGCCAAACGGCGAGAAGCAGGAAAAGACCGAATGGCATCGGGTCATCTGCTGGAATAACAAGGGAGCTCAACTCGCCGATCTTGCCGAGAAGTACATGAAGAAAGGCGACAATATCTACGTCGAGGGGCGGGTCGAGTACCGCACCTGGGAAGACCGCGAGAAGCAGACCCGCTACGTGACCGAGATCATCGCGCGCGAAGTCATTCTGCTCTCGCCCCGGGGCGCTGGGAGCGAGGGGGCAGGCGACTATGCGCGCTCCAAGGCTTCAGCCAAGGTAGCGCCCGAAGGTAAGACCGAGTCGCTCGACGCGTTCCCGGAGGCGCTGGATGAGGAGGACGACGATCTGCCGTTCTAGCCACGTTGCGCTGGCCGTGGTGGTCGCCCTGCCGCTCGCGGCGGCGACCATCGCTGCCCAGGACGTCACCACGGCGGCGCAAACTCAGGGAACTCACGTGGTGTCTCGTGGCGAGACCCTCTGGTCGATTTCCCAACAATACTTCGCCGATCCGCTCCTCTGGCCCGAGATCTACCGGCGCAATACCGCCGTCATCGAGGATCCGCACTGGATCTATCCGGGCGAGGTGTTGGCGCTGAGCGGCCTGATGGCGCCTACTGACACGACCCCGACGGTCGCCGAGGGAGCCGCCGATACGATCCCGGGTGATACGGCCTTGTTCGAGCCGCCGCCGGCCGAGGCCGAAGGCCCCGAGACCATTTTCGACCGGCCGCAGGCGAAGCGGCAGCTGGCGCAGGATATCCTGCGCGCCTCAGCAGCTATGGTGTACCGGCCCGTGCGCCGCGGCGAGTTCTATTCCGCTGGCTTCCTCACGGAGCAGGAACGGATTCCCTGGGCACAGGTCGTGGGCAACACGGCGAAGCCGTCGATCCAGGTGTTGGCCGATCCGACCGTCGCCGGTCGGTTCGAGGAGATCGCCATTCTCCCTCCGGCGCAGGCCTCGTACCACGTTGGGGACTCGCTGCTTATTGCGCGGATTGATCGGAACGAGGATCCGTGGGGCGACGTAGTCGTTCCGGTCGGCGTGGCGCGCGTGACGGCCGTGCAGCCGCAGCAGGTGTTGGCGCTGGTGATCATGCAGTTCGGGCGCATCAAGGGTGGCAACCTGGCGATGCCGCTGGAGCCGTTCAAGGATCCCGGCAATGTGCGGCCCACCGCGGTCGCGCAGGGCCTCGAAGGACGACTGATCGACATGCGGGACGAGCACGTGCTCGCCGGCAGCCAACAAGTGGTGTTCATCGATAAGGGGCGTGCCGACGGGGTCGCATTGGGAGACGTGCTCGAGATTTACCGCGCCGCGTCCGAGGAGGTCGGGGGCCGCTCCGAAGAGGTCCGAGTCCAGCTGATCGTGGTGCACACCCGCGAGCACACGGCGTCGGCGCTCGTTATCGGCGTGGTGAATCCCTCCATCCCGGTGGGGTCGCCGGTGCGGCTGATCAAGAAGATGCCCTCCTGACCGCCCCAGCCCGCCCCGGAGGATGGCGGTGCGGGCGGGGACGGGGTCGCATCCCACTCTGGATCTGCTCAAGCGAGAAGCGCTGCGGTCGCACCTCGGCGCCGCCGTTTCACACGCACCCTGAGGAGTGTCACGCGCATGAGGCGTCGGGTGTTGGTGTCGGGCGGAGCGGGGTTCATCGGTTCGCACGTCGTGCGGGCGCACCTGGCGGCCGGAGACGAGGTCTCGGTGCTGGACGACCTGTCCTCGGGCCGGGTCGAGAACCTCCCGACGGGCGTGCGTCTGGAACGGCTCGATGTGCGGACCCCGGAGGCGCGCGCCTACGTCGCCGGCGGCGGGTTCACGGTCCTCAATCACCACGCGGCGCAAATGGACGTGCGCCGCTCGGTGGAGGATCCCGTATACGACGCCCAGGTGAACGTGCTCGGTCTGCTCAACCTGCTCGAAGGTGCCCGCGCCGGTGGGGTACGACGCGTGGTGTTCGCGTCGTCCGGCGGGACGGTATACGGTGACGGGGCTCGTACGCCCACCTCAGAGACGGCCGCCAAACTCCCGGCGTCTCCGTACGGGACCGCCAAGCTCACCTCGGAGTACTATCTCGCGACATTCGCGCAGTTGTTTGGCCTTGACGCGGTGGCCCTGCGCTACAGCAACGTGTATGGACCGCGCCAGAACCCGCACGGCGAGGCCGGTGTCGTGGCGATATTCGGGAAACGCGTGCAGGCGGGCGAGCCCATCACGATCTATGGAGACGGGGAGCAGACGCGTGATCTGGTGTACGTCGAGGACGTGGCCGCCGCGAACCTCCTCGCCGCCGACCGACCGCTCCCCGGCCTCAGCTCGCTCGACGCCCGTGCCTACAACATCGGGACGGGAGTGGAGACCAGTGTGAACCGGCTCGCCGAGCTGCTCGCCGCCGCGGCGGGACGACCGGCCGAAATCCGTCGCGCGCCGGCTCGATCGGGCGAGATCGTGCGCAGCGCGCTCGACGTGCACAAGGCCGGGCAGGAGCTTGGGTGGCGCCCCCAGGTGCCGTTGCCCGAGGGCCTCGCCCGCACGCTCCGCTGGATCGTGGAGGGCTAATGTGGTTTCAGGTCGGCCAGGCGATCCCCACGTCGCCCTGGGAGCTGGTGCTCACGTCCAGTCGCGAGACCCAAGCGGTCCTCGTGGTGCTGGTGCTGTTCTCCGTGATTTCGTGGTATCTCATCGTGCTGAAGTGGTGGCAGTTCCGTCACATGCGGCGACAGGCGGACCGCTTCATGCACGAGATCGAAAAGGCCAGCCGGCTCGAGGACGCCTACCACGCCGCGATGCGGCTGCCCCCGTCGCCTTATAATCGGGTCTTGCGCGAGGGGATCCAATTCTTTTCCCACCTCAAGCCCGGTTCATTGAAGGATTCCACGATCGCGCAGACGATGACGGCGCTTACCGCAACGCAGCTCGAGGCGTTGCGGATGGTCCTGGCCAAAGAGGTTGCCGCCGAGCGTGACGCCGCCGCACGGTTCATTCCGTGGCTCGCGACGTTCGGCTCCGTGAGTCCGCTGCTCGGATTGCTCGGCACCGTGCTCGGCGTGATGGATGCGTTCATCGGCATCGCGATCGGCGGGTCGGGCAACATCGGTGCCGTGGCGCCCGGTGTCGCCGAGGCGCTGGTCACCACCGTGGCGGGTCTGGCCGTGGCCGTGCCCGCCGTGATGGCGTACAACATCTTCGTCAACCGGCTGGGCCTCTTCGCCGGCGAGCTGGAAGGATTCGCCCAGGAAATCATCGGCAGTCTGGCGCGGGAAGGGAGGCTCTAGTGGCTGGCCTGGTCGGGGGAAGCGGCGGGTTGCGCGGACACGGCGAGCTGCCCTTGAACGCCGATATCAACGTGACGTCGCTCGTCGACGTTGCCTTCGTGTTGCTCATCATCTTCATGATCACGGCGCCGATCATGCAGGGGGGCGTAGACGTGCGCCTCCCGCGCGCCGAGGCGCGCCCGATCGAGCCCAAAGCGGGACTGGTGGTGACGGTCGACCGGGCGGGCCGGGTGTATCTGGACCAGTCGGCGCTGTCGTTCCAGGATTTCCGCGCCACCTTCCCGGCTTTCGTGCGCACCAAACGGCCGACCGGTGTATATCTGCGCGCCGATGGTCGCGTCGCCTACGCCACGGTCGTCCAGGTGTTGGCGGTGATCCGCGCCGCCGGCGTGAGCGATGTCGGACTCGTCGCCGAACCCGAGGTGCTCAGCAGACCGTGATCGCTCGCCCCCACCTCAAGACCAACGTGCCCCTCGGGCTCGCCGGCACCATGGTGGTGCACGGCGCAGCGGTCGTGCTGTTTCTCGCATCGGCGACGGGGGCGAGTTCGGCACCGCCCACGTATCGTGTGCGCCTCATTGCCGCGCCCGAGTTCGATCAGGCGGCTCGCCCCGCGCCGCCGGCGGTCGAGCGTGAGGCGGCACCGAAGGAGCCACCCGCGCCCACGCGCACGCCACCGCCCAAGAACACCGTCTCGCCCGCCGCGCCGCCGCCGGTGGCCGACACCAAGAAGCGCGAGGCCGCCCCGCGTACCACGCCCCGTGCCCGTCCGCTTCCGGGCGAGACGCCGAGTACCGGGAGCGACGTCGCGACCGTGAGCACCGAGGGGATCGAGTTTCCGTTTCCGGAGTTCTTGCAGAACATCGTATCGCAGGTGCTGCGCCGCTGGCAGCGGCCGCTCGCGAGCTCGCCACTCGAGGCGGAGGTATCCTTCATGGTGCATCGCGACGGGTCCGTCACCGATCTGCAA
>JBOHST010000291.1:0-2751 GCA_050733375.1 Gemmatimonadales bacterium | reverse complement strand
GCGAGCTGGGACTCGAGTCGGCGATCCCGGCGCTCACCAAACAGCTCGACCACGCCGACGAGCGGGTGCGGAAGCAGGTAGCGTTGGCGCTCGCCAAGATCGGGACGCGTGGGGCGGCCGAGCCGCTGCGGCGCGTGCTGCGGGACAAGTCGGCTGACGTGCGGCGCCAGGCGGCGCTGGGCGTGGGCGGGCGCAAGGCGAGCGCGCTCGCGATGCCGCTCGTGGTGGCACTCGAGGAAGAGAAGGATCCCGAAGTGGTGCGCGAGCTGATTTTCGCGCTGGGCCGCATCGGCAGTCCCGACGCGGTGCAGGCGTTGATCAAGATCGCACAGCCCTCGGGGAAGTTCTTCAGCCGCAAGCCGACCGCGCTGCGTCTGACGGCGGTCGAGGCGCTGCGGGTCGCCGGCACGCCGGCCGCCGCCGGAACGTTGCAGGGCCTCGTGAGCGACGGCGACAAACAGGTGCGCGCCGCGGCGCTGCAGGCACTCGCCGAGCTGGACGCGAAGCGGCCGTAGCGCCTTACTGCGGGACGAAGCTGGTCTTTGTAGTGAGGGTGCGGGCGAAGGCGGCGAGCAAATGCGCGGCGCGCTCCACGTCGGCCAGGGCCACCATCTCGTTGGGGCTGTGCATGTAACGGTTGGGCACCGAGACCAGGCCGGTGGGAATCCCGCGCAGCGCGTTGTGGATTGCATCCGCGTCGGTACCGGTGTCGCGCGGGGCGGCCTGAATGCTGTAGGGGATTTTCTCTTGATCGGCGCAGCGGACCAGCAGCTCGTACACCGGCGTGCTCACCGCCGAGCCGCGCGACAACACCACCCCGCCGCCCAGCTTGTGGTCCCCTCCCTGTTTCTTGTCGGCCCCCGGCCAGTCCGTGGAGTGCGTCACGTCCACCACCAGCGCCACCTGCGGGTCGAGGCCGACGGCGCTGGTGCGCGCTCCGCCGCCGGTCCACGCGATCTCTTCGCGTGTCGTCGCCACCGCGAATACGGCGGCGTGTGGCGGACGATCTTGGGAAAGGAGCCGCAGGGCTTCGGCGACCACATAGGCGCCGATGCGGTTGTCGATGCTGCGGGAAACGATCCGGCCGCCCGGGTAGTCCAGGCTGGCCGCGTCGAGCACCGCCGGATCGCCGACGTGCACGCGCGCCAGCGCTTCGTCCTTGTTGGCGGAGCCGATGTCGATCCACAAATCAATGATCTGACTGACCTTGTCAAACTCGTCTTTTTTCATCAGGTGCGGCGGCTTCTTCCCGATGACGCCGGGCACCGGCCCCTGCGGTCCCACCACCACCACCCGCTGTCCCACCAGCACCTGGGAATCCCACCCGCCGATCCCGGCGAAATAACAGAATCCCTCGTCGTCGATATGGGTGATCTGCAGTCCGATCTCGTCGATGTGACCCGCCAACATCAGCCGCGGCGCCCCCTTCGGGTTGACCGCCGCCACCGAATTGCCGTGCGTGTCGGCGCGCACGTCGTCCGCGAACGTCCGCACTTCCTCGCGCCACACCCGCGCGGGCGCGGCTTCGAACCCCGATGGGCCGGGGGAATCGAGCAGGCGCCGGAGAAAGTCGGGGCTGGCGGTCATGGAGCGCTCATGGTTGGGGACGGGGCGGGCGCGAGGGGGCCGACGCGGCGGCGGATACTGTCCGCGGCCGCGCCCGTCGCCAGCGTCGCCTGAAAGCCGGACCGGGCCGGCAGCAGGTCGAGGGTGATGCGGCTGTCGGGCGCGATCGTGAACTGAAACACTCCGCTGAGGCCGGTCCAGGGCGCGCGTTGCTGGAAGATGAAATTGCCCATCGAGTAGACGATCGGCCGGCCGCGGTACCACTCCACCGGCTGCAGCACGTGCGGGTGGTGGCCGAGGCAGATGTCGGCGCCGGCCGCGATGGCGCCCTGAAAGAACAGACGCATCCGATGGTCGGGGGTGACGGCCAACTCCTCCCCGGCGTGCATGCTGACCACGACGAGGTCGGCTTCCCCCGACGCTTTGATGCGGCGGATTGCCGGATACAGCCACGCGCTGTCGGCGTAGGCGATGTAGCGCGAGCCGACGTGCGTGTAGAATCGGCCCGGCGCCGGGTTGTATGCACGCGTAACCGCGAGGAACGCGACGCGCCATCCCTTGCGCCTGATGATCGCCGGCTTGTGCGCCTCGGCGAGCGTGCGGCCCGTGCCCGCGTGCGGCAGCCCGACGCGGTCGAGCTGGCGCAGGGTCTCCAACACCCCGACGAGGCCGGCATCCCAGGCGTGATTGTTGGCGTTGCTGACCACATCGAAGCCGGCGAGCACGAGCGCGTCGGCTGCGACTGGCGGCGCGCTGAACACCGGGCTGCCGGTGCGCTGGTAGGGGTGGCCGACCGGCGCGATCGGGCTCTCGAGGTTGCCGAACAGGATGTCGGCGGACTGGAGCGTGTCGCGCAGCGCCTGGAACGGATAGAGCGTGTCTCCCTTGAGGAGATAGTCCCACGTCACGGTGCGGCCGAGGTTCAGGTCGCCCACGGCATAGAGCCGCAGCGTTTCCCGAATGACCGGGGGCGGCACGGCAAGTGGAGACACGGCGGGATACTGCACCGCGGCGATCAGGAGATGACTCGACGCCAGAATCCAGCTGGACACGGGCTATGGACCTCGAACGCTAAGGCTTGATCGTCAACCGGAAATCAACGCCGCCAGCCGTTCGGCGGCGTCCACCAGCCGGGGGCCGGGCCGCGAAGTATAGGCGTTCCCGTCGAGGAATTCGACACCCCGC
>JBOHST010000290.1:0-8288 GCA_050733375.1 Gemmatimonadales bacterium | reverse complement strand
GTCATCCAGGGGATCGATGCCAGTATCGTCGTGTACTTCGTCGCGCTCAACTCGTTCTACGCCCTGCTGCTCGCGCTCGCGATCCCGGAGATCTGGGAGCAGAACCGGCTCGCGGAGGACGAGGACCTGGACCGGCTGCTCCAGAGCGGAGCGCCGCCGCCGATCTCGATCCTCGTGCCCGCCCACAACGAGCGGGCCACCATCGAGACGAGCGTGACCGCCCTGCTCACGCTCGACTATCGCACCTACGAGATCGTCGTCGTCAACGACGGCTCTTCGGATGACACCTTGAACCAGCTCCAGGACGCGTTCGAGCTCTACGAAGTGCCCCGCATCTACCCGGAAACGCTCGCGACACGACCGATCCGCGCGCTGTATCGCTCGCGCACGCGCCCGCGGCTGCTGGTGATCGACAAGGAGAACGGCGGCAAGGCCGATTCCCTCAACGCCGGGATCAACGCGAGCCGCTGGCCGCTGGTCATCGCCGTGGACGCCGACACGCTGATCGAGCCGGACGCGCTGTTGCGCCTCACCCGCCCCTTCCTGCTCGGCCATCCCGCGGCGGCCGTCGGCGGCACGGTGAGGGTCGCCAACGGGTCCACGATCCGCGACGGGCGCGTCCTCGAGCCGCGCGTCGCCCCCCGGCTCCTCCCGGGCGTGCAGGTGGTGGAGTATCTGCGGTCATTCCTCTATGGTCGCCTCGGCTGGAACCGCCTTGGCGGCAGCCTGATCATTTCCGGCGCCTTCGGGCTGTTCCGCAAAGATTACCTGCTGGACGTCGGCGGCTACCGTACCGACAGCATCGTCGAGGATTTCGACGTGGTCGTGCGGCTGCACCGCCACCTCCGCGACCGGAAAAAGCCGTATGTGGTTGCGTTCGTTCCCGACCCGGTGGCGTGGACCGAAGTGCCGGAGTCGCTGGCGGTATTGGGCCGCCAGCGCGAGCGCTGGCATCGCGGGCTCATCCTCACGATGTGGAAGTATCGCCGGATGCTGTTCAACCCGCGGTACGGACGTGTGGGGGTCATCAGCGTGCCGTTCTTCACGTGTGGCGAGATGATCGCGCCGGTCGTGGAGGTGGTGGGCTACGGGGTCACCGTGTTCGGACTCTGGCTTGGCTTTCTCGATGTGCCGTTCGCCCTGTTGTTTCTCCTCGTCGCCTGGGGCTACGGCATGATCTTGTCCATCTGGGGAATCGCCCTCGAGGAAGTGGCCTTCCGGCGCTACCGCCGTCCGGCCGACCTCGGGCGGCTACTGCTGTACGCCCTGCTCGAGAATTTCGGCTACCGCCAACTCACCGTCTGGTTTCGCTTGCGCGCGTTCTGGTCGGCGCTGATGTACCGGCACGTCTGGGGCCGCATGACACGCACCGGCTTCGCTCCGGCCGGCACGAAGGTGTCCTGAAATGGTGATCGCAGCCGCGCCGCTCTTGTTGCAGCTCATTGCGTGCCCGCAGCGCGCCGCCGCTACCGCCGACAGCGCGTGGCAGGCCTACCGCGCCGGCCGGCTCAAGGAAGCCGCCACCCGGTTCGACAGGGCCAACTCGCTCTGCCCCGGACTCCCCGACGTCCTGGTCGGCCGTGGCTTCGTCGCGCTGCGCCAGAACGCGACCGGCACGGCGGAACGTCGCTTCCGCGCCGCGCTGCGCGCCGACTCGCTCAATGCCGATGGGTGGTACGGGTTGGGGCTCGTGCGGCAGCGGCAAAAGCGCCGGGAGGACGCCATCGACGCGTTCCGGCGTACGCTGGAGCTCGTGCCGACCTACAGCGACGCCCGGCGGCAGTTGACGGCCCTGGCTGACGTGGGCGACTCCTTGCCTCGCATCCGTCGCCCCGCGGCCGCGCGCGTCCCGGCCCGCACGCGCGGTGAGCGTTTCGAAATATTCCAGGGCGGCGCGTGGCGTTCGTTTTATGTGAAGGGAATCAACCTCGGTGTAGCCCGGCCGGGGAAATTCCCGTCGGAGTTTCCGGCGGACGACTCGACCTACACGACCTGGATCGCGCAGATCGCTGCCGCCAACGCCAACGTCGTGCGCCTCTACACGATCCTGCCGCCGGCGTTCTACCGGGCCCTGAAACACTGGAATGACAGCCACCCCGATCGGGCGCTGTGGCTGGTGCATGGCGTGTGGGCCGAGGCGCCGCCAGACGACAACTACGACGATCCGGACTGGAAGAAAGAGTTTCACGATGAGATGCGACGCGTGGTCGATCTGTTACATGGGCACGCCGTGATTCCGCAACGGCCCGGGCATGCGTTCGGGCGCTACACCGTGGACGTTTCGGACCACGTCCTGGCGTACATCATCGGGCGGGAATGGGAGCCGTTCACGATCCGCCGCTACAACGAGCGACGCCGCCGCCAGACGTCCTATGTCGGCCGGTTCCTGGCGGTTGACCGTGGCACCCCAGCCGACGTTTGGATGGCGGAGCAGTGCGACTATGTGCTGAAGTACGAGTGGGACACCTACCACGCCCAGCGGCCGATCGCGTACACCAATTGGCCCACGTTGGACCCGATGCACCACGCCACTGAGCCGACGATTGAGGAGGAAACCGAGGCGCGCCATCGCATGGGATTGCCGCCGTTGCGGGGCATACGCGAATACAACAACGATGACCAATCGCTCGACGCGATGCTGGTGCGGCCGACCCGGGCCGACCTGGCGGGGTACTTCGCCTCCTACCACGCCTATCCGTACTATCCCGATTTCATGAACTACGACTCGACCTACGGGAGGGCGCGCTCATCCGCCGGGCCGTCGCACTACTACGGCTACCTCCAGGAGCTGCGGCGTCACCATCGGGGTCGGCCGCTGCTGATCGCGGAGTACGGCGTCCCCTCGTCGCGCGGCATCGCCCACCTGCAGCCGGAAGGGATGGACCACGGCGGACACGACGAACAGGCCATGGCGGCGATCGACGTGCGGCTCACGCGCGAGATCCGCGAGGCGGGTCTGGCAGGCGGCATCCTGTTCGCCTGGATCGACGAGTGGTTCAAGCACAACTGGGCCGTGATCGACTTCGAAGTGCCGGCCGAGCGCAACCGGCTCTGGCTCAACGCGATGGACGCCGAGCAGAACTACGGGCTTGTGGGACAGTACGCGGGCGCGGCGGCCACGACACCGGAGTTGGGCGGCGATCCGGCGCGCTGGCGCGCCCTGCGGATGCTCCAGAGCGGTGATTCGCTGCGGCTGCACGTCGGCTCGGACGAGGCGTACCTGTACCTGGCGCTCGAAGCAACCGGAAACCGTGTCGCGCCGGCGGCCGCCCGTTACCTCATCGGCATCGACACCTATCGCAGGGACCGCGGCGAATTCAGGCTCCCGGGCGTGCCCGGGATTGGCGTCGGCGTGGAGTTTTATCTCGACCTGGCAGACTCCGCCGGCGGCCAGTTGTTCGTCGCGAAATCGTACAACCCATACCTGGGGCCTCGGCCGGGCATGGAACCGACGGGACTCGACCCGTTCTACAACGTCGGGTGCACCGTCGATGCTCAGAGCGATGCCGCCGACTTCGATTCACTGTTCATCACGACCAACCGCTTCCGCATCGGCCGCAACGGCAAGACCTTTCCGGCGCTTGGCGTGAACCGCGGGCGGTTGCGCTTCGGTCGGCAGTCCGCATCCTCGCTCGCCGACTGGTATGTGGACCGCGCCGCCGGGCTCGTGGAGGTCCGGGTGCCCTGGGGCCTCCTCAATGTGACTGACCCGTCGTCACGCACGGTGCTCACCGCAATCCGCGAACGCAATGTGGTCCGCACCAGTCCGACGGATGGATTCCGCTTCGTCGTCGCCGGGGTGTCGCGTGGTGACAACCAGGTGATCGCCTGGCTGCCGGCCGGTCCGACGTACAGCTGGCCGACGTGGGAGGAGCCGCAGTGGCACGAGCGATTGAAACCCGCCTACGCCGCCATGCAGAGCCTGTGGGGCACGTGGTGAGGCGCACGACGGCACGCTCGGTCGCCCGGCTCGCGCTCGCGGGGGTCGCGGGGGTCGCGGCGCTCGCCGCCATCCCCGCGCCCGGCGCGGCGCAGCTCCCCGAGGCCGAGGACGCGTTTGGCCGGGGAGACTACCGCACCGCCCGGGCGTTGTACGATTCCGTGCTGGCGCGCGACTCGCTCAACCCACGTGCGCTGTACCGGCTCGCGATCTTCGACAGCTGGGACGGGAAGCTGAAACTGTCGCTGGCCCGGTTCGTCAGGCTGCGGCTCGTCGAGCCGCGCGACCCTGAAACGATGGTCGCCCACGCGCGGGTGCTGTCGTGGGACGGGCAGACGCGTTGGTCGGAGGCCCTGTACGACTCGGTCCTGGCACTCGCGCCGGACCGCGTGGACGCGCTCGCGGGCCGCGCGCGGGCGGTCGCGTGGAGCGGCGACCTGAATCGCGCCGAGCGGCTGTGGCGCGACGCGCTGGAACGCCACCCCGACGATCCGGAGATCCTGACCGGTCTCGCCCAAACTCTGTACTGGGAGGGACAGCCGGCCCTGGCGGAGGGCTACGTCACCCGGGCGCGCGAGCTCGCGCCCACGGACCGCGCGACGCGGGATCTGTTCGACCAGGTGCGCGCCGAGCGCCGACCGATCCTCAGCGTCTTGGCGGACGGGGCGAACGACATCGAGCACAACCGTTTCGTCGCCCTGAGCGCCACCTTCGGCGCCTCGCTGCGATACGACATGCGGGGCTCGCTGCGCGCCTCCTTGCGCCGCAACGACGCCGGTTCGTTGACGGGGCGGAGCGACGGCGTGGACGGCTGGCTCGTGAAATCGTTCCCCGCCGGCGCGACCGTGCGCGGCGGGGTCGGCATGCGTGTCCTCAATCCCGATAGCGGCGCCACGCGCCGCTTCGCCACCGCCCAACTCAGCGCCGGCCTGCGGCCGGCGAAGTTCGCATCGGTCGACATCGCTTACAGTCGCTATCCCTTCGACGAGACCGTCCTCCTGGTGCGGCGCCGATTCGTGTGGGACGAGCTTGGCGTGAGCGGGGACTACGCGCCGCGACCCAATCTCACGCTCTCGGCGGTCGCCAACGCGGCTTGGCTGTCCGACGGGAATCGGCGCCTGATCGGCGTGGCCGCCGTCATGGTCGGGGTGGCGAAGGGCCTCGACGTTGGCGGCTATGCCCGGGTCATGGGGTACCGCGAAGCCAACCCGGGGCGCGGCTACTTCGCTCCGGACCGTTTCATCCTGGGCGAGGGCCGAATAGCGTACGCGTGGCGGCGGCACCCCTGGGGCATGCGGGCAACCGGCGGGCTGGGGGCGCAACAAATCGGCACCGGCAGCGCGACCCAGGCCGAATGGCACGGCGACGTCACGGTGTCCCGCACCTGGCGGGCGATCAACGAGCTATCGCTCGTTGGGCTGTATACGAACAGCGCTGCGGCGCGCAGCGGTACCGCCACGACGGGGCGGTACTGGTATTGGTCGGTGGGGTTGCGATACCGACGAGGGCTCTAGACCCTCGCCGCGTGGTCAGTGCAGGCGTCGAGCCA
This sequence comes from Gemmatimonadales bacterium, assembly GCA_050733375.1. Lineage (GTDB taxonomy): Bacteria > Gemmatimonadota > Gemmatimonadetes > Gemmatimonadales > GWC2-71-9 > DASTHG01. The sequence goes on along the minus strand of JBOHST010000290.1, from coordinate 2,799 downwards.
CCCGCTCCGCGTTCCGGAGCACCCGCAGCGCGTTCAACCCGACGACCTTCCTCACGTCCTCCGCCTTCCATCCTCGCCCCAGCAGCTCCGCGACCAGATCCGGAAACTTCGACACGTTCTCGAGTCCCTGCGGGACGCTCGAGATGCCGTCGAAATCCGAGCCCAAGCCGACGTGATCCACACCGGCGACGTCGCGGATGTGCTCGATGTGGTCGGCGACCTGTTGCAGGGTGGCGCGAGGCGCCTGGCGCAGCCACAGGCGCGTCGAGTCGGCCAGCGCCGCCGAATCGACGCCCGCGGCCTGCAGCGCCCGACCCCGTGCCCGCATGCTGTCTTCGTACAGGCGCACGATCTCCGAGATGAAGCCCGGATTGAAATTCACCATGACGACCCCGCCGTTGGTGCCGACCAACTTGAGGATCGAGTCAGGGACGTTGCGCACGTGCCCGGAGATGGCCCGCGCCGAGGAGTGCGAGTACATCACCGGCGCCTCCGTCACGTGCAGCGCGTCCAGCATCGTCGCGTCGGAAACGTGGGACAAGTCGACCAGCATGCCCAATCGGTTCATCTCGCGCACCACGGTCTCACCGAACGGCGTCAGGCCGCCGTGCTCCGCGGAATCGGTGGCGGCGTCGGCCCACTCGATCGTCTCCCAATGGGTGAGCGTCATGTAGCGCACGCCCAAGTCATAAAACGTCCGCAGCGCGCCAAGCGAGTTTTCAATCGCGTGGCCGCCTTCGATCCCGATGAGGCAGGAGATCTTGCCAAGGCGGAAATTCCGCACGATGTCGTCCGCGGTGTTGGCCATCGCGAAGTCTTGCGGGTAGGTCGCACACAGCCGCCGGGTCAGGTCGATCTGCTCGAGGGCGTACACGGCCGGGTGCGTGCCGCCATGGATGGTGGTGGTGGGCACATAGGCGGCCCAGAACTGGGCGCCCACCCGGCCCTGGCGCAGCTTGGGAATGTCGGTCATCAGGCCGAGCTGCGTTTCCGAGAAGATCACCGATGCGAGGCCACCACGTTCGCGCAGCGCGTCCGGAATGTCGTTGTGGCCGTCGACCAGCGGGGTCGACCTGAGGATGCGGAGCGCCTGGGCGTGGTAGTCGGGGCCCGGCGCTTGGGCGGCCACCGGTGGAACCCCTGACGCCGCGAGACACAGGACGAAACCGACGATCTTGGGCATTGCCGTTCCGGAATAGTGATGGCGGGAAAGCTGGCGTCGCACCGGCCTCAGATCAAGATTAGGTTTCGCGCATGCCCGAGGTGAAGGCCAAGATCTCCTGCGAGCTGAACGGGGAACCGTGCGAGGTCGCGTTCGCGCCGCACAAGACCCTGCTCGAGGTGCTGCGTGAAGATCTGGGCCTCACCGGCACAAAGCACGGCTGCGAGCTGGGCGAGTGCGGCACCTGCACCGTGCTGGTCGACGGCCGACCGGTCCTGTCGTGCCTGGTGCTCGGCCTCGCCTGCGAGGGCCATCGGATCAAGACGGTCGAGGGAATGGCCCCGGGCGCCGCGCTCCACCCGCTGCAGGTGACGTTCGCGGACCTGGGCGCCGCACAGTGCGGCTACTGCACGCCGGCATTCCTCCTCGCCGCTGAAGCGCTGCTCGCGGAAAACCCGAAGCCCTCGCGGGACGAGATCAAGCAGGCGCTCGCGGGCAACCTGTGCCGCTGCACGGGCTACATCAAGATCTACGAGGCCGTCGAGCTGGCCGCCGCCCGCATGCGGGGCGAGCCGGCACAGGCGAGCACGGAGTCGCTATATGGCCGCCGGTAAGAAGACGCCGGCGCTCCGGGTGATTGGGAAAGCGCACCGCAAAGTCGACGCCGTGGCGAAGGTGACGGGTGCGACGAAATTTGCCGACGACCTCACCCTGCCCCGCATGCTGGTTTGCAAACTGCTCCGCAGCCCGCATCCGCACGCCCGCATCGTCCGCATCGATACGAGCAAGGCCCTGCGGCTCGCGGGCGTGAAGGCCGTGCTCACCGGGAAAGATCTCCCGATCCCGTTCGGGATCCTGCCGGTGAGCCAGGACGAACACGCGCTCTGCCCGGACATCGTGCGGTTCATCGGCGACCCCGTGGCGGCCGTGGCGGCGACGACCGAGGAGACCGCGACCGAAGCCCTCGAGCTCATCGACGTGACGTACGAGCTGCTGCGGCCGATCGGTTCCGCCGAAGATGCCGTGGCGCACCCCGAGCCCCGCATCCACGACTACGGCGACAGCGGCAACCTCCACAAGCTGATTCACCTCGAGTTCGGCGATGTGGAAGAGGGATTTGCGGAAGCGGACTTGGTGCGCGAAGACCTGTTTTTCTTCGAGGGCAGCACGCACCTCCCGATGGAGCAGCACGCCGCCCTCGCCGACTGGTCGGCCGATGGAAAGGTGACCCTGTGGAGCTCGACCCAGACCCCGCACTACGTGCACCGCGCGCTTGCCAAAGTGCTGGAGCTCGCGCCGGCGCGGATCCGCGTCATCGCCACCCCGAACGGTGGTGGATTCGGGGGCAAGAGTGATCCGTTCAGTCACGAGATCGTGGTCGCCAAGCTCGCGATGCTCACCGGCCGGCCGGTCAAGATTACGCTGACCCGGGAAGAAGTCTTTTACTGCCATCGCGGCCGCCATCCAACACTCATGTGGGTGAAGACCGGCGTGAAGCGGGACGGCGCGATCACGGGGATGCATTTTCGTTCGCTGCTGGACGGCGGCGGCTACGGTTCATACGGCGTCGCGAGCACGTACTACACGGGCGCCCTGCAAACCGTCACCTATGAAGTGAAGCGCTACAAGTTTCAGGG
>JBOHST010000289.1:0-8775 GCA_050733375.1 Gemmatimonadales bacterium | reverse complement strand
GCCACGTTGGGGCTCGTGTTGACGCCGCCGGTCACGACGGCGGTCCGGTGAAACGACGGCAGGTCGATCCGATAGAGATTGATGCGGCCCCGCTCCTCGACCACGGCATAGACGCACTTCGCATCGGGACACCACGTGTAGCCGCCAACCGAGAGCGTCCACCCGGCGGTGGCTTCGACCGTTGCGCCGCCCCCCCCGCCCCCCCCGCCCCCCCCGGCCCGCGGCATCAGCATCAGCCGCTGGCGGTCCGACTCGAACCCGGGCCGTTCCATCGAGAGATAGGAGAGCCATTTGCCATCGGGCGAGTAGCGTGGCGTGTTCTCCGCGCCCTTGGCCGCCGGGGTGACGTTGCGCAGCGCGCCGCCGGCGGCGTCCATCACGAAAATGTCGACGTTGGTGTTGGTCGCGACCACCTCGTCGCCGTGCATCGCGACGGCGATCTCCTTGCCGTCGGGCGCGATCGCAACATCGCCGTCGCCGCCGGTGGCGATGGTCGGCACATCGTGATCCACCGGGGTGAGGTCGGTCGCCGCGCCCGAGGCGAGATCCACCGAGAACACGTGCTGGCGGTGCCCGACGCGGAAATCGTCCCAGTGTCGGTAGAACAGCTCGGTCCAGATGCGGGCGTCGGTCGGGTAGTCACCGTTGCGCCGGTCGATCTCCTGCTCCGCCGGCCATTTCACGTCCACCACGGCGAGCAGACCGCTCCCATCGGGCTTCCAGTAGATCTCGCCCACTCCGTCCTCGATGCTCGTCAGCTTGCGCGCTTCGCCCCCCGCGAGCCCCAGTACCCAGATCTGCGGCCCGCCCTGCCGGGTGGAAATGAACGCCAGCGTTTTTCCGTCCGGTGACCAGCGGGGGCTGCGGTCCGACCCCGGTCCCTGGGTCAGCTGGCGGGTCTCGCCCGACGTCAGGTTCGCGAGCCACACACGCGCGATGCCCCGGTTCTCCTTGAGCGACGGGGTGGAGACGGTATACGCCACCCATTCGCCCGCGGGCGAGAGCTGGGGGTCGGACACCACCGGCAGGTTGATGTAATCGTCGAACGTGATGGCGCGTTTCTGGGCCGAGAGGGCGGCGGGCACGGCGAGCAGCAGTGCCACACGAAGCAGTCGCATGTCAGTAGTCCGGATGAGTGATGACGGCCTTGACCAGGTCATCGAACACGCGCGAGGCGGGCGTCACGTTTCCAGCCTCGTCGGTGTGGACGTTCCAGGCGCACAGCTCCTGGAGCGCGGTGGCTTCCTCGTAGGTGAGAAGCAGCATGCGACCCTCACCGTTGGGCGTCGCCGCGTCGAGCACCCGTTTCAACACGTCCGGCAGGTGTTTGGCGCTCCGCACGGCGTCGAATTGCGCGCGGGTGATGGCGAGGTCCATGGGCTCCCTTGCGAGGCGGGTATTCGGGCCAAATCTTCCTTGCTCCCGCTGGAAAAGCTAGGCAGGAGTGACCAGGAGCAGATGCACAGACGCGCAAGGGAAAACAGGAGTCAGACGACCAGAAAGGCCCGAATGCCCCGCACCGAATTCATCGCCACCGGGATGTACGTTCCCCCGCGCGTCGTCACCAACGACGAGCTCGCCGCAATGATGGATACCTCGGACGAGTGGATCACTCAGCGAACCGGTATCAAGCAGCGCCATTGGGTCGAGCCGGGCACCACGTGCTCAGGCCTGGCCCATCAGGCGACGCTGCAGGCGCTCGAGCGCGCGGGGCTCCAGGCGAACGATCTCGACTGCATCATCTTCTCGACCGCCAGTCCGGACCACTTCTTTCCCGGGAACGGCGTGTTTTTGCAGCGGATGCTCGGCGTAACCGATATCCCGGCACTCGACGTGCGCAATCAGTGCACCGGGTTCGTGTACGGCCTGTCGGTAGCGGACGCCTGGGTGCGCACCGGCCAGTACCGCCGCGTACTCCTGGTGGGGGCGGAAATCCAGTCGCCGGGACTCGACCCGAGCACCGCCGGCCGCGACACGGCCGTGATCTTCGGCGACGGCGCCGGCGTCGCGATTCTCGGCCCTACCGACGATGCCACGCGCGGCGTGCTCTCCACCCACCTGTTCAGCGACGGTCGCCTGGCCGAAAAGCTCTGGATGGACGCCCCCGGACTGACGCACGTCCCGTGGATCAGCGCTGAGATGATCGCCGACGGGAGGGCCCGGATCAAAATGGAAGGCCGGGAGGTCTTCAAGCATGCCACCACCAGAATGCCCGAGTCGGTCCACACCGCCCTCCAGGCCAACCGTTTTGGCATCGCGGACATCAAACTGCTCATCGCCCATCAGGCGAACCAGCGGATTTCGGAGATGGTGCAGAAGCAGCTCGGCCTGCGCGACGACCAGGTGTTCAACAACATCCAGCAATACGGCAATACGACGGCAGCCTCGATCCCCATCGCGCTCCACGAGGCGCTGGACCAGGGGCGGCTGTCGCGCGGCGAGCTGCTGATTCTCACCGCGTTCGGGTCGGGGTTCACGTGGGGCAGCGCCGCGATACGCTGGTAGGGTGACGTCAGCGCTCGTCCGGTTGGAGCGTGCCAACTAGAGGCTCTGTTGCGCCTTCCGGAATCGCTGGATCGCTGACGATTGCCTGCCCGCGAGCCGGGACCCATTGCAGCGTGCATGCAGCTTCAAAACGACCCACGCCACCCGGCGCAGCTCGAACCTCACCTACTCGGTCTCGCCGGACGGCGGCCCGAGGCGAACCCACGTCGGGTCCGGCGGTTGATCTTGACACCCGCTCGGGCGGCGGGCAGGTTAGGCACGTTTCCGAAAGAGCTACCCGCAGAAGCGGGACCGCGTGGCTCGCCGCTTTCCTTTTGGTCACGCCGCTCCGATGGCGCCTTGATACTCAGCCAACAGGTTGTTTCGCATACCACATCCGGATCCGGAGGGAGTTTATGGCAGCGGATTTCTTTATCGGTGAATCGCTGGTAGGTGATGGAAACGAAGTCGCGCACGTCGACTTGATCATCGGCTCGAAGTCGGGTCCCGCAGGGCAAGCGTTCTGCCAGGCGCTGTCGAGTCAGCGCGAAGGGCATAATACGCTCCTTGCCGTGGTCTCCCCGAACCTGCCGGCGAAGCCCGACACGGTCCTCTTCAATAAGGTCACGATCAAGGGCGCCGCGCAGGCGGTGCAAATGTTCGGTCCCGCCCAGGCAGCGGTCGCCCGCGCCGTGGTGGACAGCGTGTCCTCGGGCGCAATCCCACGCGACAAGGTGGACGACTACTGCATCCTCGTGGGCGTTTTCATCCACTGGGAAGCGAAGGACGACAAGAAGATCTTCGACTTCAACTACCGGGCGACGAAGGAATCGATCGAGCGTGCGTTGAAGGGGCAGCCGAAGGTCGACGCGGTGATCAGCAACGCCAAGACCGCGAAGCACCCCTTTGCCGGCGGCGCCGAAGGCTGACGCCTCAGGGCGGGTCACATCATCCTACGATCGAGGGGCGGGGTGTTCTGGCGCCCCTCGACTGGATTCGCTTGTCGTTCTGCAGACTGCGGGGCACGGTACCGGATGCGGAAACTCCTGTTGCAGCTCGACAGCTCCCGGCTACCGAGCGTGTTCGACCGGGTGGTGGCCTACGATGGCGGTGCTGACGAAGTACTGAGTTATGGCGGCATCGGCGAGCCGGAGGTCCGCGACCTCATCCACGGCTGCATCTTCACGCGGGGCCCGAAGGATCTCCACTGCACGGCGGCGTTCATCGGCGGAGCCGACATGGCGGCTGGCGAGCAGCTGCTGACCGCCGCGCAGAAAGCGTTCTTCGGCCCGTTCACCATCTCCCTCATGCTCGACTCGAACGGGTCGAACACGACGGCGGTCGCCGCGGTGGCGAAGATGCTGCAGGCCGCCGGTGACGTGCGCGGCAAGCGCACCGTCGTGATCTCGGGCACCGGCCCGGTGGGCCGCCGCGCCGCGGGCCTCCTCGCCAAGGCTGGCGCGCAGGTGGTCATCACATCGCGCAAGGCGGAAGCGGGCGAGGCCGCCAGCCGGGCCGTGGTGCAGCGCTTCGGCGGCTCCGTGACCTCGACTGCGATGACCAGCAGCGCCGAAGCGGCGGGCGTTCTGGAGGGAGCCGCGCTCCTCCTGAATGCCGGGCCCGCCGGAGTACAGATGGTCCCGCGCAGCGCATGGGCGGGGCGCAGTGGGCTGCGCGTGGCGGCGGACGTCAATGCGGTCCCGCCGCTCGGCATCGAGGGAGTGAAGCAAAACGACCGCGGGGTGCAGAAAGACGGCGTGACGGTCTTCGGGGCCCTCGCCATTGGCGACTTGAAGATGAAACTCCACAAGGCGTGCATCGCGCGCCTCTTCGAGCGCAACGACTTCGTGTTGGACGCCGAGACGATCGCCGAGTTCGCGCAGGAATTGATCGCGAAGCCATCGGGCCGATGACGCGTGTCATCGGCATCGATCCCGGGACCGTGAGCATCGATCTCTGCGGACTGGAGGACGGCGAGGTATTCCTCGATCGCTCCTTTCCCACCGCCGAGGCGCTCGCGGACCCGACGGAGTTCGTGGCGCTGCTGGAGAGCGCAGTGCCCCTCGATCTGATCGCCGGGCCGTCGGGATACGGCCTCCCGGTCACGCCCGCGGCGCGGGCGACGGAGGAGGATTTTCAGCTCGCCTTCCTCGCCGCCCCTGGGGAGACCGGCGGGATCGGGGGCCTGCGGACGCTCGCGCGGACGCTGGCCCACTCCAGTTTGCCGGTCGTCTTCACCCCAGCCGTCATCCACCTCACGTCGGTCCCCGAGCATCGCAAGGTCAACCGCGTGGACATGGGGACGGCGGACAAGGTCGCTACCGCCGCGCTCGCGATCGACCAGCAGGCGCGGCGCGCTGTCCGCCCGATAGAGGAGGTTTCTCTGGTGCTGCTCGAACTGGGTGGCGCCTTCACGGCAGCGCTGGCGGTGGTGGGCGGGCGGATCGTGGACGGCGTCGGTGGGTCGGCGGGGCCGCTCGGCTTCCGCGCCGCCGGCGCGCTCGACGGAGAGGTGGCGTTTCTCGCGGGAGCGGTGCCCAAGGACCTCCTCTTCGGCGGCGGCGCGGTCGCCGTCGCCGGGTGGGACGATGCACAAGCCTCCGCCGAGGGGTTCGCGCGTCCTTCCACGCCCCGGGAGCGCCTCGCCTGGGAGGCGTTCGTCGAGAGCGCCGTGAAGGCGGCGACGGCGCTGACGACGATCGTTCCAGCGCCGCGGGAGATCGTCCTGTCGGGGCGCTTGGCTCACGTCGACGCCGTGCGCCACGCTCTCGGCGAGCGATTGGGCTCGATCGCCCCCACGCGTCTCCTGGAGGGCTTCGCATCGGTCGCCAAGGAAGGGGCGCAGGGCGCGGCCCTCATCGCCGATGGACTGGCCGGTGGCACGCGCCGCTGGCTCGTCGAAACCATGAAGATCCGCGAGGCGTGCGGGACCGTGCTCGACCACCTCTACGTGATCTCCCCCGGCGCGGCGCGGCAGCGCCTGGGGCTCTCCTGACATGGCCACCCGCGTGCTCATCGCGGGCATCTCCGCTCGGGGGTTCGCCGAATCGGCCGCGCGCGCCGGGTACGAGGTGACCGCGGTGGACGGCTTCGGCGACCTCGATCTCGAGGCACGGGCCCATCGCACTATTGCGCTGCGGCAAGCCGGGGACGGCGATTTCCGCTTCCGCGCGCGCGCGGCGGTGCGATCGGCCCGGGGCATCGCCTGTGACGCGGTGGCCTATGTAGCAGGTTTTGAGAATCACCCACGGTCGGTGGCTGCGCTCGCCACGGCCCGCGTGCTGTGGGGGAATCCGCCCGCCGTGCTCGCGCGGGTGCGCGACCCGCTGCGGCTTGCCCGCGCGCTCCACAAGCGCGGCTGCGCCACGCCGGAGGTGCGGGTCGCGCGCGCGTCGCCGGCCTCGCCCACCCGCTGGCTGCTGAAACCTCGCGCCTCGGGCGGTGGGCACGGCATCAGGTCCTGGCGATACGAGGGCGGGCGGCGTGTGCCTTCGGAGATGTACTTGCAGGAGCGGATGGCCGGCGTGGCGGGGTCGATCGTGTTCGCGGCCGACGGGGTGCGCGCCGTGCCGCTCGGCATGTCCCGCTCGCTTGCGGGAAAGCGTGTCTTCGGCGCTCGTGGCTTCCAATACTGCGGCAGCATCCTCGCCGGCGCAGACGACGCGCAGTTTGCCGCTGACGCGCGGCTGTGCGCCGCCGCGACGGTGCTGGCTGCGGCGGTCACGAAGGAGTTCGGGCTCGTGGGAGTGAACGGGATCGATTTCATCGCGCGGCGCGGCGTCCCGTACGCGATCGAGGTGAACCCGCGGTACACCGCGTCGATGGAGCTGGTCGAGCGTACCTACGGTCTCTCGATGTTCGACATCCACGCCCGTGCCTGCGCCGGTGCGCTCCCCACGTTCGACCTCGCCGGCGCGCGCGCAGCTCCGGGGGCGATCGGCAAGGCGATCGTGTACGCCCGCCGCACCGTGACCTTGGACGACACCACGAGCTGGCTCGCCGACGGCAGCGTGCGCGACGTGCCACGGCCGCGAGAGCGGATCGCGCGCGGCCGTCCGGTGTGCACGATCTTCGCGCGCGGTCGCGATGGGGCGGACTGTTACGCCGCCCTCGGCGCCCGTGCGGCCGCCCTGTACCGCACGATCGAGCCGCGCGTTCTGAGAATCGCGTGAGCGGCGCCGACCGGGTGCTCGAACACGCCACATGTCTCGGCTGCGGCTGCGCCTGCGACGACATCGCGGTCGTCGTGCGACGCAACCGAATCGTCGCCACGCGACAGGCGTGCGCCCTCGGCGTCGCCTGGTTCGGCGACGGCGCGGTGCCCCAGGAGATCCGGTCGGGGGGGCGCAAGCGGTCGCTCGCCGCCGCCCTCGCCGACGCGGCCAAAATCCTCCGCGACGCCCGCCGTCCGCTGGTCTATCTCACGGCGGACCTCACGTGCGAGACGCAGCGCGAGGCGGTCGCGATCGCGGACCGCCTCGGCGCCCTGCTCGACAGCCCCGCCTCGGACACCGCCGCGTCAGCGATCCTGGCTGCGCAACGGCGCGGGCGCGCTGGCGCCACCCTGGGTGAGATCCGGCACCGCGCCGACCTGCTGGTGTTCTGGTCGGTCGATCCCGCGGAGCGCTATCCCCGCTACAGCAGCCGCTACGCCGTCGAGCCAGCGGGACTCCAGACGCCGAATGGACGGCGGAGCCGCACGGTCATCGCGGTGGACGTCGGCTCGGCCCGGGGTCCCGCGGATGCGGACGCCCGTGTGTCGATCGCACCCGAGCAGGAGGTCGACGCCCTGGCCGTGATGCGGGCTACGGTCCTGGGGCACGCCGTGGAAGAAACCGAGCCGATACGGCCCGCGGCGGACCTCGCCCGGCAGATGACGCGGGCGCGTTACGTGGCGTTGGTGCATGACGGCGAACCGTCGCGGCAGCCGTCCGATCCGGTGCTGGCGGAGGCGTTGATCACCCTCGCGCAGGCGCTCAACGGCCCCACGCGCTGCGCGCTGAGCACGCTCCGCTCCGGCGGCAACCGGTCGGGCGCCGAGGCGGTGATGACGTGGCAGACCGGCTTCCCCTTCGCCGTCGACTTCGCGCGCGGCTACCCCCGCTACCGGCCTCACGCCGGCGCCGCGGTGTGCCTCGCGCGCGGCGAGATCGATGCCGCGTTGGTGCTGGGGTCGCCCGCCGGCGTTCCCGAGCCGGTCGCGACGGCCCTCGGCGGGGTGGCGTGCGTCGCCATCGGCCCGCGGGCGAGCGAGGGGGCTGAGGGGTTCACGCCCACCGTCGCCGTCGACACGGGCGTTCCCGGCATTCACGAAGCCGGCACGGCGCTACGCATGGACGACGTGCCGCTTCCGCTGCGGGCCGCGCTCGAGGGCCTGCCGGCCGCCCTCGAGGTCGTGCGCGCGCTCGCGCAACGGCTGGCGCCGGCATGACCCGGGTCGCCCGCCTCCGCATCACCGGCGGTGCCGTCTACGATCCCGCGAACGGGATCGACGGCGAGGTGCGCGACGTGTGCATGGAGGATGGCCGCATTGTGGAACGGCTTCCGGCCGACGCGCCGCGGCTCGACGCCGCCGGCATGATCGTGATGCCCGGCGGCGTGGACATCCACTCGCACATCGCCGGGTCGAGCGTCAACCACGGGCGCCGCCTGACGCCGGAGGAACATGCCGCCGATCCGACCCCCGCGCCGGCGCTCGTGGACTCTGCGCACCGCTCGCGCTCCGGCACTGGCGGCACGATCCCCAGCACATTCACCACCGGCTATCGCTATGCGGGGCTGGGCTACACGACGGCGATGGAGGCGGCGGTCGCGCCGCTCGCCGCGCGGCACGCGCACGCCGAGCTGGACGACACGCCGATCATCGACGCGGGCTGCTTCGTGCTGATGGGCAACGACGAGTATCTCTTCCGGCAGATCGCCGCCGGCGAGGCGGAGCGGGCGCGGGACTACGCCGCCTGGCTGCTCGGCGCCGCGGGCGCCTATGCGATCAAGGTCGTGAATCCGGGAGGCGTGGAGCGATGGAAATCGGGTGGGCGCAACGTCACGGGCCTCGACGATCCGGTCGGCTCGAGCGCGGTCACCCCGCGCAGGATCCTTGAGACGCTCACCGACGCGGCGCAGGCGCTGCGGCTCCCGCACCCCGCGCACATCCATTGCAACAACCTCGGGCAGGCGGGGAACGCGAGGACCACGCTCGAGACGATGCGGGCGCTTGCGGGGCGCCGCGCCCACTTCACCCACCTGCAGTTCCACAGCTACGGCGGCGAGCGCGGCAAGAGCTGGAAATCC
>JBOHST010000288.1:0-11200 GCA_050733375.1 Gemmatimonadales bacterium | reverse complement strand
TTTGCAGGTTCACGTCGACCCCGATGCGCGCCGCGCGATACCGCGACAACCGCAGCACCTGGCCCTGGGACGCCGAGTTGTCCGGATAGAGTCCGGTGCGCATCAGCATCTCTTCGGTGTAGAGTGCCCACCCCTCGACGAAGACGCCGTCGCCGTGCTGGCGGCGGATCTCGTTCTCGAGGTGGTTGGCAATCGAGATTTGCATGAAGTGTCCGGGGATCCCTTCATGCCCGAGAATCGGCCGCGGATCCTCGATCGCCGCCCGGATGTAAAAATTCCCGCTCTGCGGGTTGTACGTCGGGATGAAGTAGAACCCGCTCGAATCGGCGTCGTACAGCCCGGGCGGATTCATGAACCCACCCGGGGACGTCGGCTTGAACGCCTCCGGCAGCTGGCGAATCAGGAACGGCCCGAGGTACGCAGGAATCGTGATGAGGCGGTTCGCGGTGAGGAAGTCGACCATCTCCTGCTGGCGGCTCTGATAGGCGGCGAGAAACTCGGCCTGATCCTTCGGCACGTGAGCCGCGCGCGCGGGGTCGGGCGAGGCGAGCGACGGGTCCTTGAGCATCGCTTCGAGCCCGCGGTAGCGTGCCAGCTCCGCCTCACCCAGCGAAGCCACCTGGCCGGCGTCGAGCGGCAGGAGATAGACGTGCTTCAGGAAGTAGTTGTAGTTGGCCTCCCCCATCGGACGCCACGGGACCATCGTCGGGAGTCGAGTCTCGAGCCAGTCGGCGAAGTCGTGCAGGGCCGCGAGGGCCGAGTCCCTCGCGCGCACCAGATCGTCCCGCTCGGCGTTGGGCAGCGAGTCGGCCAGCGTCATGAGGCTCGTAGTGAACAGGTCGTCGCCCGAGCGTGCGGCGTCGATCGCGAGGCGGGCGTAGAGCTGCACCGGTCGTGCGAGGTTCCGCTTCCCCACGGCCAGGAGCGCCGGCATAGCGCGCAGCCGCGCCGTCGCCGCGCGCGCGCGCGTGGGGCGTGGGGCGTACTCCTTTTTCAGCAGCGAGAAGATCGCGTTGCTGCATTCGCCGACGTAGACCTGGGGATTGGTTTCTTCGATCTGCATCACCCGGTCGAAGAAGGCGACCGCTTCGAGCTGGGCGCGAAACAACAGCCAGTCGATCCGGTCGTCCCGCGCCCACTGCTGCCCGGGCAGCGCGCGCACCCGCGCCAGCAGGTTCGCCACGTGTCGTCGCCGCGCCTGTACCGCCGGCAACGCAAAGGTCGTGAGCCGGTCGTCCCAGGTGTGGAGGCCCTGATCGCTCGACCCGACCGGGTAGCTCGAGTCGCGCCAGGCGTAGTACGCACGGGCGAGCGAGTGCAGGGTGGCGGGAGTCGAGGCCTGCGCGCTGAGCGGGCCCGACACGAGCAGCAGGCAGGCGGGGAGGAGCCATTGGTGGGCGGAGTTGTACCTCACCTGGCGGCGGTACCGCCACCAAGCCGCGCGGCGGGCTCGATCGCTAAAATGTCCCTGGAGGTGAACTCGCGCACGGCGTCCGGCACTTCGAGGACCTGGCCGTTGAGGACAACCACGTTCTCCAGCATGCGGCCATCCTTGAGTCGCACGAGGACCCGCTGGTAGCCCATGCCGGATTCCGGCAAGTTCACCAACCGCTCAGTCCACTTCTTTTCTAAAGTCAGTCGCATAGTCCGCCTATGCTCCCGGTGGGATCTCGTCCTGCTTGTATCTAGTGCCCGCCGGTGCGCCTACCTCGAAGATAACTTCTGCACCTCCGCCTGGCTGGTTGTTTGCCGGTTGCACGGTGCCCCGCCTGACGGGGATCGGCGTTGGCGGCCCGAGATGGAAGCGGTGCACGGCCGGGTCGGGATTCGGCAGTGCGTAACGGCGCACGGCGTCCATCCCCGTCGCGACATGGGTCATCCCGTCCTCGTGTGTCGTGACGTAGGTCCCAGGACGCACCGAACCGTCGGGAAGGATCCGGACGTCGTCGGTGAAGGCTGAATATCGAAGAAACCGCTCTTCGTATCGAGAGAGTTCGATTGCGCCGGCGCTCGCGGGGGCTTGCTCAGCGCGGTATTCTCGGCTTTCGAGGAGCCCCTTTTTCACGGCCTCCGCGCGCATCAGTACCCGGAGCGAAACCCCGCCGTCTGGAGCCTTCAACGCAAGCTCGAAACGGCGCCTCTGGACGTCATCGAGCCCTTCACGAACCATGATCCTTCCGCCGGATTCCGCCGCCAACTGGCCGTTGAACACCAAGATGTCCCGGCGCAGGTTACGATCCTTCAGCGTGACCTCGACGAACTGATAGCCCATCCCGGTCTCGGGCTGGCCGAGTAACGCGCTTGTCAGGGAAGCGTCGAGCCGGATGGTCACGCCGTCGTCTCCTCCACGATCCGGATCTCCTCCTCGGTCAGCCCGTACAGCTCGTAAACGAGCTGGTCGATCTGGTGGTCAGTAGCGGTGATTTGGCGTCGTAGGAGATCCTGTTCATGACCCGTTCGAGAGGCCTGGAGGTCTTTGTATTGCTTCATCATTACTTTGGAGAGCCCCACCATTCGCGCGTGATTGGCCGTGTCCGTGGGGTCTGAGAACTGGATTCTCCTGAAAGGTAGTGAGCTTAGTATAGCGCCCCCGATTTCCTTGGACCGGCGTTTGGACTATCTCTGAGGGGTCCGAGGAGCGAGGGCGATGACGATGATGAGCGAGCAGGAACACGCAGCGGAGCTCCCCGAGCGGTGGAGTGCGAAGGCGAAGACCGACGTAATGCTGCGCTTGTTTGCGCGGCGAGAGCGTGGACGTGGTGAGTCGCGAGGTCCAGGTGCCGGCCGTAGTCCTCGATCCCCCGGTCCTCACAGATCCGCAGGAAAATGATCCGGTCGATGATCCGCTGGACAGCGAAATTCAACTCTCGCTGAGACAGCCTGGTGTTCCGGATCGCGAGGTTCTGGGCTAGCTCCTTGCGCCACGACTCGATCTCGGCGAGGAAGGCCGAGTCCACCTCGGTGGTGCCCTTCTTGACCTTCTTCGACTCGATGAACTTGTCGAACGCCCCGGTGAGCACTGCCTCGCGGGAGAACACGCCGGCGATCTCATCCCACCGGTCCGGGTATTCCTCGCAGCGGAGGTAGAACACGCGCCCAATGGCCGGCTGGTCTCTCGGGGCGGGGCGGAGCCTGCAATCATAGGCGGCGAACTCCTCGAAGTCTGTCAGCACCGAGAGCGGCAGCTTGGCAGACCAGCCGTAGCGGCGCAGCTGGAACGCCGGGCTGACATCGGACGCTAGGTTAACGGATGGCTTCTTGGTTTCGACGAAGAACTTGCGGGTGCCACCAACCCGGAAAGAGTAGTCAGGCGCCTTGGTGGCATCGCCGACCTTGACGGCGTCCTCATGGATGACGTCTTTGTACGGCTCGGCGTGACCCTGCTTGTTCTGTACGTCCCAGCCAAGCGATTCGAAAAAGGGGTCGACGAACTCGCGCCGGAGCTGGGTTTCGTTGTAGCTGGGCGACAGGTAGGCGTCCCGGTTCCGCGTGAACCCGGTCGAGCAGGTCGAGAATGAGTCGAGGCGCGGCCATTGGCGGGTAGAAGAAGTTCTCGCTAATCCGCTCAACCGGCTAGCCGGGCCAACCTAGACGTAGGATTCCTGCTGCTGGCCAGCGCGCTCAGCCGATCTCGCGGAACCCCGCCGCCTCGCGCAACCACTGCTGCGCGCGCGCCGGGTCATGGAATGCCTGCATCCGAACGCCGTTGAACCGTGCCAACATGGCGATCAATCGCACGATCCCAATCTCGACCACGCCCTCCACGACCACGGCGACCGGTCCCTGAAGCAGGGGCCGTTGGCTCTTGAGCACTTCGACGAAGCCGCGCGCATCCTCGAACGACGGGGTGTAGTCGAGTGCCCGCAAGTCTGCCAGGACGGCGAACCGCGACGCGAACCCCGGATTGACGGCGGGCCAGCGGATGGCCGCCGCCGTCTCCTGAAAGTCGCTGGGCCCCGAGCCGACCACCGTGAGCTGGCCGGCTACGGCGTCAAGATAGTGGGTGTACGGCATCCCGTCTTTCATGCTGCAACCGGAACGGCGCAACGGCAAGACTCGTCGCCGGGCGCGCTGGTGGGAGGACCGCCCGCGTCGCTATTTTGCCGTCACCGCGCCCGGCGCGGGCGCCCAACTTGGAGGATTCACGGCCGTCGCCACCCAGCCACCGGACACCCAGCCGAGGGAATCGCCCGGGCCGCCGTCCTCGACCAGCGCCGACCTCCCGTCGAGCGAATTCGGTCTGGCGATGGGGTTCATCATCGGGCACTACTTCCTCAACATGCAGGACCTCCATTACGGATATTGGCCGGAGGGCCTGCCAGTCGAACCCCGGAACATGTCCGAGGCCCAGGCGCGCTATACGGAGTTGCTGATGGCGCACGTGCCGGGCGGCATCCACAGCATTCTGGACGTCGGGTGCGGGGCGGGGAACACGGCCCGTAAACTGCTCGAGCGCGGCTATCGGGTCGATTGCGTGTCGCCCAACGGCTTTCTCACCGGGGTCGCCAAAACGGTCCTGGGCAGCCGCGCCACCATCTACGAGACCCGGTTCCAGGATCTCGATACCGACCGCCGCTACGACCTCATCCTGTTCAGCGAGAGCCTGTTGTTCATTCCATTGGACCAGGCGTTCGCCAAGGCGCTCAGCCTGCTCACGCCAGGCGGCTACCTCCTGATTACGGATATCTTCCGGGTTCCGGCCGAGGGGAACAGCCCGATCGGCGGCGGCCACCAGCTGCCGGCGTTCCGGGAAACGGTAGCGCGATTTCCGCTCGAGCCGGTGGCGGACTTCGACATGACCGCGGGAATCGCGCCCACGTTCGACTTGCTCGACGGCGCGTACCGCGAGGCGATTCATCCGGCCTATCGCCTGCTCCTGGCCCGCATCACGCATCGGCATCCGTGGGTGATGCGATTCGTGCGGTGGAAATTCCGGAAGTCGTTCCAACGATACGAGGACAAGCATTTCAGCGGGCGGCGCAACGGGGCGAACTTCAAGAAGTACAAGTCCTACCGCCTGCTGCTGTTCCGTCAGCGCAGCACGCCGCCGTCGATCGGGTAGGCCTGGCCGGTGACGAACGACGCTTCGTCGGAAAGCAGATACAGGACGAGCGCCGCGACTTCCACCGGCTTGCCCATCCGGCCCATCGGCTGGTAGGCCGACAGCTTCGCGAACATCTCCGCCTCGCGGCCGGGGTAGTTGCGCGCGAGGAACCCATCCACGAACGGCGTGTGGATGCGCGACGGGCAGACGCAGTTGCAGCGGATGTTGCGCTTCACGTAGTCGATCGCGACCGACTTGGTCATCGCGAGCACCGCCCCCTTCGACATCCCGTAGGCGAAGCGCTCTTCCTCGCCGATGAGCGAGGCGATCGAGCCCATGTTGACGATCGCGCCGCCTCCGCTGGCGACCATGTGGCGCACCCCCGCCTGCAAGCACAGGAAGACGCCTCGCACGTTCACGCGGTACAGCCGGTCGAGCGCTTCACTGGTCGTCGTCTCGACCGTGCTGACGTGGGAGATCCCGGCGTTGTTGACGAGCAGTTGGATGCCGCCGTGCTCCGCGGCGATCTGGTCGAAGGTGCGGCGCACCTGCGCCTCGTCGGTCACGTCGCAGGCGAATGCGTGCGCCGCGCCGCCCGACGCGCGGATCCCGACGGCGGTCTCCTCGGCGGGCCCACCATCCAGATCCAGCACCATCACGCGCGCGCAGTGCTCGGCGAGAATCCAGGCGATGCTGCGGCCGATCCCCAGCCCGGCGCCGGTGACGATCGCGGTCTTGCCCTCGAGGCTGAAGCGCAACGGACGCCTAGTACCTTCTGTGAGCTCGAAGCGAGGCTGCACCACGGGACCACTGCGGACCGACCGTCTTGGAGGCGTCGTCGCCGGCGCGGCGGCCTCCACTTCGTTGCTGTCGCTCATTGCAGGGTAATCTGTCTGGAGATTCGCCGGCGTCCAGTTCCAGGAGCGAACGAATGTTGTGGTGGATGGTGTTGCGGGGAACCCTCACAAATTTCCTCCACCCAGTGATGGTTTAAGTCAAGGACTCCGCGCGGCATCGAGCGCCGCCCTGATTCCCGCCATCACGTCGGCCGGAGGTCCGTCGGCCCAGAAGTGGATGTCGTACAGCAACGGCGTTTCGCCGACCAAGCGGTTGTGCACCGCGGTCGCGGCGATGCCGTGGGCGGCCAAGGCGCCGACCACCGGAGCGACGTGATCGCTCAAGACGGTGAGGTCCCCCGTCGCGACGTATCGATCGGTCGTCACCGCCTGAATGTTGACGCGACTGCCATAGGCCTGGCCAGGCACGAGCCTCGCCCCGCGCATACTGACCGGCGCGGAAACGAGCAGGAAGCCGAGCTGCGCCACGTTCCCGCTGGCGCTGCCGCGCGCGTCGAGTGCTTGAAACACCGCGGACGTGTCGATGGTGACCGGAGCCGTCGCCAGCGACACCCCGCGCGGCGTGGCGGTCCGCGCGATCACCCGATCGAGCCGGCGCGCCAGCTCGACGGGGGGCCCTTCGCCACGCACATGCAAGTAGATCATCCGGGGTGACTCGGCGAGCAGCTGGGTATACACCCCCGTCACGGTCAACCGTTGCGTATCGAGCGCGGCCTCGACCGAGCGCAGCTCGGCTTCGGTGACGACGAGGTCCCCGATCAGCGTCGCGGACTGTGACGTCCCGCTGAACCGCGCCCAGGCGGTGAGGGACAGGCGGGGAGAGACACTCACGACCCCCACGCGCAGCGTGAGATCGCGGCGTGGGAAGGCGAACTGCACGAATCCGGCCCCGGAGGTCGGCGAGGCCTGGAGCACTCGGCCGACCGAGTCCCACGGGGCGGCCCGTTGGGCCCAGGCCGCCGCGGGGGCGAAGCTGACGACCAGCAGCAGCGAGAGCGAGCGGCGCATCGGGTTCATGTGCCTTTCTGTGGATTCCAGGTATGGGTCTCGTCGCGGCGGTAGCTGAGCCAGGCGAAGAGCGCGTCGTAGACGTCGAAACCGTGACGCAGCATCTCGTGATCATCCGGGAAGTTGTGCGACAAGCCGAGCGATATCGCGAGCAAGCCGGCACACTGCGGGGCCAGCTCGAGCCGGGCCGTGTCCGCGCCGCGGACGATCACCGCGAGCTCCTGGAGGATCGGGTCCGAGAGGCCGTACTTCGTGAGAAAGGCGTCGAAGCTGCAGCGCGGCCCGTCGTGGGAAAGCTCTACGCCCTCGACGTCGTAGGCTGTGGCCCCTGTCTCGCGCGCCAGTCGCAGGACGTCGCCGGGAGGGGCGAACAGGAATTCTCCCTGGCGGTCGATGAAGCGCGTGATGAGCCAGGGGCACGCGACCCGATCGATCTTGGGATGCTCGCGGGTGATCCACTTCATCTGAGGCCCTCCGGAAATTCGTTCGCGCTCACGGCTTGGGCGTGCTGCGCTGCGGCTGCCGGCAGGCCGGCCACGCTCCCGGCTGTCCGTTGGGTTGCGGCGCGAACACGTCGCGCCGGACCCGCGGCATCCGCTCGGGGTCCTCGGAGGCGAGATAGACGAGCATCGCGGTGAGCGTCGCGTTGTTGCGGACATCGTCCCACGAGACCTTGTCGTAGGTGTCGCGGTTCGTGTGCCAGGTGTAGGTCCCGTAGTCCCAGCTTCCCGAGCCCAGTCCGAATCCTGGTGCGCCGCAGGTGACGAACGAGGCGTGGTCGGTGCCGCCGCCGCCGGGCGAGCCCGGGAACGAAAAAGTGATGTGGCGGGTCAAGTCGGCCGGGATGTGCGCCAGGTAGCGTGCCAGGCTCCCCGCGGCCTGCGTGAACCCGGAGGAGGAAAACCGCTCGACCCGGCCGGTGCCGTTGTCCTGGTTGAACAGGGCCTGCAGGCTGTCCGCGATCTGCGGGTGATCCTGCACGAAGGCGCTCGAGCCGTTCAATCCCTGCTCCTCGCCGCTCCAATGGCCCACGAGGATGGTGCGTCGCGGCGTGGGGTAGGCGAGCTTCAGAATGCGCATCGCCTCGAGCATCGTGATTGTGCCCGTACCGTTGTCGGTCGCGCCCGAGCCGCCGTCCCACGAATCGAAGTGCGCCGACAGCATCACGTATTCGTTGGGCCGCTCCGACCCGCGAATCTCCGCCACCACGTTGAACACCGGGACTTCACCGCGCGCCTCGGAGTAGGCCGCGAGCTCCACCACCGGTCCCTGGTTCTCGAGCGCCAGCCGGAACAGCAGGCCGTAGTCCTCGCATGCGACATCCACCACCGGCACGTGCTCGGCGGTCGTCCCGAAGATCTTGTTCACGCCCCATCCCTGGGACCAGCCCGACGTGATCACGCCGGCCACGAGGGCCGCGTCGAGGCGGCGGTGCAACGCGGCGCCGGGATACCCCGTGCGGCCCACCCGCTGCGTCCAAGCCTGCTGCGCGGCGGTGCGGCGGGCCTTCATCGAGTCCACCGTCGCGGGCATCCCCCAGCGTTCCCAACTCGTGTCCGGGCGACAGGTCGGTTGCGGGAACGAGACGAGGACGAATTTCCCCTTTGCCTGCGGCAGCCAGGCGGCGAACGCCGCGCTGTCGGCGACGTCGGACAATGTCACGACCGCCGCGCGCACCGTCCGACCCCTGGGCGTACCCGGGCTCCAGGCCAGCATCATCCCTTCGAGCGACCGCACTCGTGGAGCGACGAGATCGATGTGCGTCGTGCCGCGCCGCCAACCGCGCCAGGTGCCGTACCGCTCTTTGCGCGCGGGAATGCCCCAGGCCTGGTAGGTCTGCACCAACCAGTCCTGCGCGGCTTCAATGGACGGTGAAGCGGTGAGCCGCGGACCGAGGGAGTCGAGCAGCACCTGCGCGAGCGTGTGCGTCTGCGAGCTGTCCATGCCGAGGGCCCAGACGCGGCGCAACACCGGATTCTCGACGGTGAAGCCGGAGGGCTGCTGGAATCCTTGTGCGGACGCTGGGGTGGCGAGGACAGCAAGGGCGAATGCGAATGGGAGGACGGACAGGAAGCGGCGCACAGGGATCTCCTTCGAACGGGCTGAGTAGTGACGGCGGGGCATTCCGAGGCTACGGAGCGGTGGTCATCCTAGGGTAAGGTGCCGAACGCGACGCTTCAGTCAAGGCTCCCCGAGCCGGGGCTTCAGCCCACGGGAGACGCAGGCGCGGAGGTGACTCGCCGACCCGTCCACAATGTCCTTCACGGATCGTCCGGGCCCTCGGCCCACGGAAACGACGGTGAAGCGCCCGCACACCGATCCGTCCCCTGAAGGGGCGGCTCGGCATGATAAGCCGTCCTGAAGGACTGGTGGCTCAGGGGCGAGATCACCCAAACACCTCCAGCGCCACTTCCACCTTCCCGAACGGGGCGCTCACCTGCACCCCTTGGACCATGCCGCGCACCCGCGCGAACATCTCTCGGGCGATCTGCACCCCTTCGGCCAGCGCCGCCTCCTTGCCTTTCTCCTGCGCCACCCGCATCCGGGCGAGCACCTCGTCGGGCACCGACACTCCCGGCACTTCGTTCGCCAGGAACTCGGCGTTGCGCAGGCTGAGTAGCGGCCAGATGCCCGCGACGATCGGGATCCGGTAGCCCTCGACGCGCTGCAGGAACGACTCGAGCTGCCGCGGATCGAACACCGGTTGCGTGACCGCGAACTCGGCCCCGGCGTCCACCTTCCAGTGGAACCGGGACAGCTCGCGGTCCGGATCCACCGCCGCCGGGTTCACCCCCACGCCGATCGCCCAGCGCGTCGGCGTCCCGATGGGGTTGTTCCCAGGGTCGAGCCCGTGGTTCAGTCGGTACACGAGGTTCGTGAGCCCGATCGAGTCGATGTCGAATACCGCGGTCGAGTCGGGGTAGGGGCCCATCTTCGGCGGGTCGCCGGTGATGATCAGAATATTGCGCAGCCCCGCAGCCGCGGCGCCCATGATATCGGACAGCATGCCGAGCAGGTTGCGATCGCGGCAACAGTAGTGGATCACCGTCTCGAGTCCGACCTCGCGCTCGATCAGCATCGCCGACGGCAGCACCCCCATCCGGCTTTGGGCGCGCGGACCGTCGGGGACGTTCACGGCGTCCACGCCCGCCGCCTTGAGGGCGCGGCATTGGGCGAACATCGGCTCGGCATTCACTCCTTTGGGCGGCACGATCTCGACGCTGGTGACGAACTCGCCTGCCGCGAGCTTTTTCCCCCAGCGCGACCGCTCCTCGAGGGGGATTTCGGCGACGCCGCCCGAGGTGGCGATCACCGCCTCGCGCGAGACCACGACACTCGGCTGGCGCGGCGCCACGCTCGCCAGGTAGTCGCGCATCTTGCGGATGTGCTCGGGGGTCGTGCCGCAGCATCCCCCGATGAACCGCGCTCCGGCCTCGACCATGCGCCGCGCGTAGCTGGCCATGTATTCCGGCGAGGCGAGATAGATCTTGCGGTCACCCACATCCTTGGGGAGCCCGGCGTTGGGTTGCGCCGAGAGCGGCCGGTCGGTCGCCTTGGCCAACCGCTCGACCGCGTCGAGCACCCCGGCGGGACCGACCGAGCAGTTCACGCCAATCACGTCGGCGCCCCACTCCGCCAGCTGGCGCGCGAAATCCTCCGGCGTCGTGCCGTAGGCGGTGAGACCGTCGTCGCCGATCGTCATTTGCGTCACCGCGGGGAGGTCGCACGCGTCGCGCACCGCGCGCAGGGCGGCATGGATCTCCTCGACGTCGCTGAAGGTCTCGAGCACGAAACCGTCCACCCCGCCGGCGAGCAGCCCGTCCACCTGGCGGCGAAACCGGTCGCGTGCTTCGTCCCGCGAGGTCGGGCCGAACGGCTCGAGCCGCAGGCCGAGCGGGCCGATCGCTCCCACGACGCTCGCCCGGCCGCCGGACGCGGCGCGCGCCAGCTCCGCCGCCACGCGATTGATGCGCTCCGTCTCGTCGGCCAGTCCGTGGGCGCCGAGCTTCACCGGATTGGCGCCGAAGGTGTTGGTTTCGAGGATCTCCGCTCCGGCGCGGACGTACTCCTCGTGCACTTCGCGCACCAGCTGCGGCTGCTTCAGGGCGAGCTCATCGTAACAGACGTTGAGGAAGAAGCCCTTGGCGTACAGCATCGTGCCCATCGCCCCGTCGAAGAGGTGGACCCGATGATCGTCGATGAGTTCGCGGAGCGTGGGCAGAGGGAGTCTCAGGCCTTTTAGCGGATTGTTTTACGTGGCCGCAATACGCCGTAAATCGCCACGAACCGA
>JBOHST010000287.1:0-5031 GCA_050733375.1 Gemmatimonadales bacterium | reverse complement strand
CCGCGTTTCCTCCCGCGAGAAGAAATAGAATCGGTAGCCTGCAACTCGGAGGACGGTCGGGCTCACAAGGAAAAGATACCAAGGCTCACCCTGATCCGCTTCTAGTGCCTGCTCAAGAGTTAGGGGGATGCCTTCAGGGTTGAGCGCGGTCTTGACGACTTGAGTTTGAGCTGCGAGGCCGCGCTGGCGACGCGTCGCGGATGCCTCGACGCCTGGCGGCCTCGTCGGCTCCAAACTCGGGTTAGGTGTCATGGCCGGGGCTTGGGGGGCAGCGTGAAACCAAATGGCGACAAAATACGCTCTGGCCCGCGCGGAGCAGCGTTCTCGCGTTCAGCTCCCGTGCGGAAGTTGTTGAGGTCCCGGATCTCACGGTGTTCGTGTTGGGGGAGTCGGATAAGGGCAGCGACATGCCAGAATGTGGACCAAAACGACGCGTTGTCGTTTGGATAGGCCTTGGCTGAAGGAGGGCGCCTACCAGCGCGCTGGTCGGCAAACTTTGTCTCCTGATCGGAGCAGGAACCAACGTACCAACCGGACCATGAGACCTTGTAATCGAACTCGACCCGATCCTCGTCGTGAGACGGGTAAATAAGCACTGGGACCAGCTCGGACCCGCGGTCGCGGTCAATCGCCTCAAACAGCTCGTACTTCCTTGACCCGAACGCGACATACGGTTGCTGACCGGCGATCGTTAAGGCCGACTCAAGATGGACCAGCGGAACCGGAGCAAGTATGGCAAAATCGATCGGCATAGTGAGTCCTATGAAACCATGACACCTAACGGCCCGGCCATAAGCTGCCGCGGGGCCAATGGGGATCAACCATCATCCGTCGGTCGGCCCCGCGGCCAGCGTCATGGCCTTGTTAGGCGGCAATAGGCGACGGCCGCGCGCAACCTGATAGCCGCACAGGCCCATCAGGACGCTGAAGAGCCAAAGGGCGCCGCTCGGTGTCGTCGGAAGCAACGTTAGCGACGCTAGCAGCGCCGCAGGGAAGACGAGAGCGAACATCCATGCGAGCCAGCGCACCAAAGTACGACGCCGGAGAGCGGTGATACCCAGCAGCAGCGATCCCACCATTAGGAAATTCATCCCCATCATGTGAGCGGCATATGCCGTGTTGGCCGTTGGGTTGGATCCTGGGGTTGGAATCGTCAGCCCGTTCTGGTGCCAGGTCCAGGAATGGATCGCGTCGCCTGGAAGCACTAGAGCCAAGCCTCCGACCACCAGCCAGTAGCTGGCCCGCTGGACGCTCGTCCGACCTTTGAGGTCGGGAGCCAACGCGACGAGACCACAGAACACCAATAGCAACGCGATCGAATAGCCGGTGCCAAATGCCATCCAGAGCACGGCCGGCGTCGCGGTCATGAAAGCCCCCGCGAACCAGGCCTTGACGGCCGAAACCCAGAAAGGCTCCGGAATGATGGCCCAACCGGTCATGTACTTGATGGCGACCATCGACGGCGCGAGTGCGAACGCGAAGGCACCACCAACCATCGTGAGGTACCCGATCCCGCGCAGCTTTGCAGTCTTCATTCCCTCGGTCCTTCAGTTGGCTTGAGTGCCGGCTGCCGCCGACGAATCGCGCTTCTGCTGCGGGGCCAGCTGAGGCCGCCGCATACCAGCTCAATCAAGCATATCAGGCGGCGGCCGAAGCGCCCTGGCCCCGGCGCTGTTATGCAGCCCGTGTCTTACGCCGACGGGGTCGCGGCGTGGCGGTGGTTCCAAGCTCTTGCCGAACGACTCGGCGAACAACGCTCTCCAGCGGTTCCGACACGGGATCCATGCTGCGACGCAACGCCTGATTGATCAGGGTCTGGTAGTTCCCGCCCCCGAGGTCATGCACGCGCTCGCGGAACCACGCAAGGATGTCGTCATCGAGTCGGATCGTGATCCGGGTCTTCCCCTTGGCGGCCACCGCGTAGGGATTACGGCGAGCCTTCGAGAAGTCGTACTCTTTACGCATTGTCATGGCCCTCCTCGTAGTGCCTGCGTTCGGTGCGCGTCGCTGCGCGGGCAGAGAACAGTCGGAGGTCCGCGCCACGCAATGTCCAGTTCACGACGATGATCCTGCCGAGAAAGTCTTGGCCGACGCTGATGAAGCGTCCCTCGGTCGGATGAAGATCGTCCAAGATGAGGGCCAATGGGTCCTCGAGGGCGCCCACCGCATCGGCGACATCGATCCCGTGCTTGCGGAGGTTAGCTCTGGCCTTGGCAGGATCCCACTGATACCCCATGAGGTAACGTATGTACAACAGTGTACAACGTCAAGCGTAAACGATGGAGGGGCTCGCGTGGGATTGGGAGGTCAGATCAGGCAGGGCTGCATTGGAGTTGACCCGGGGGAACTCCACATAACGTCCTGCGCTTCTGCTGCGGGGCCAGACTGCAGGCCGCCGCCGATCCAGTCAATCAAAGATATCCGGCGGGCGGCCGAAGCGGATTGGCCCCGACAGCAGCAGCGCTTGTTATGCCGCTCCTTTACGAGAGCGCCGTACTCGGGGATGACTGCGTTTCGTAGCTTGGGTCATATACGACCGCAACACAGCGTTCATCCGGGTCTGGTACCGCGGGCCTAAACTCCGGAACCAGTCCAGCACGTCCTCGTCGACTCGCAGCGAGATGGCCTGTTTGGGGACCGGGAGGATTAGCTCGGCGTCCTTCCAGAAATCTGCCGGAAGATCCGTCAAGTCCGCGGGCGCAGTCCGCTCGATCTGAGCGTCCGTCATGACCCGAAGCCGTGCGAGGTCGGCCCGGCCGCGCGTGGGCTGCTCAGGCACCCTTGAGGCTGGCTTGGTACGCTTTGCGCTCATGCCGGTTGCTCCTCCGCGCCGAGATGATGCGGCGCTCAATCCGGTCGGCCTGCCCACGATCGGTGTAGACCACTGTGAGCTCCAAGCTGTCGGCCAACCCAATGGCGATGACCCGCTTCTCACCGTAGGCCTTCCGTTGGTCCGGCCGTTGGAGGGTTGGCCCTCGGAAGCTGGCTCGCAAAAACAGTCGAAGCCCCGAACCCGGAGATTCTCCTCGTTCTTGGCCGGATCCCAGGAGAACTCCATCAGTTCATATGAAGTTGTATATACGCTTGTCAAGGCCCCGTGAAGGGGAGAGGGATTTCTGGGGGAGGCGGCATAACGCAACGCGTTTCAGCCGCGAAGGCGCAGCCTCACCGTCGCGATGCCTTCTTCGAACGGGGTCGCCGCGCCTTCGACTTGCTGGGCCTCCGCGCACTGTGAGCCCGCTGGCGTTCGGCCGTGACCCGATCGGTGAGATAGACCTTGAGCAGGCTCTGGTACGGGACATCGCGCTCGTTGGCCAGCAGCTTGAGCTCCGTCAGCAGAGTGTCCGGAAGGCGCACAGAGATGGCGGTGGACGAGGGACGGAGGTTCGGGAACCGGACGACCCGGGCCTTCGACCAGTCCACGTAGTCCGCAGAGTCGTGCGCCGCCCAGAACTCGCGCTCCTCGTCTTCCGTGCTAAAGGGCGGGATCGGCTTCAACGCTCGTTTGGACTTCGGCATACCTCCGACGCTCCTTCTGATTCATGTCCCGTGCCGCGATCACCCGGATCAGTGCGCCCCGCACCGTGAAGACCAAGTACAGCTTCCGCTCAGCCAGCGTCCGGCCGAGTGCCTGCCAGCGCAGCTTCGTTCGTGAGTGCTGTTCATCAAATGCCACGACGAATGGGTGTCGGAAGAAGGCTTGTTCGCATTCACCAGGCTCGACGTTGTGGCGCGCCAGCAGCTTGGGGGCGTTCCCGGCATCCCACTCAAAGCCTGTGCAACGGGCCAGAACGTCATAGATGTATGGGAGATGCTCTGGCACGCGGCCAGTATATACGGGGTATATACTCTAGTCAAGGGGGCCGCGGAAACCGTGGGGAGGCCTAACGCATATTGAGAGCGCGCCCCGTGCTGCTACCATGGAGTTGTCCAAGACCCCTGGCCCACAGCAAGGAGCGGCTCTCATGAAACGGAGTACGAAGTATGTCGCGTTGGACGTGCATCAGGCAACCACGCTGGCCTCGGTCCGGGAGGAGGGCGGCCGGGTGATCGCCCGGACCATCCTCCCCACGGAGGCGCCGGCGCTGGTCGACTTCGTCGGCGGGATGCGGGGCGCCGTGCACGTGGCCTTCGAGGAAGGGACCCAGGCGCAGTGGGTACACGACCTCCTGGTGCCCCTCGTCGATCGGGTGGTCGTGTGTGATCGGCGGGGCGAGCCGCGCCAGGGCAACAAGGGCGACCAGGTCGATGCCGACCAGTTGTCCGAGCAGCTCCGGCGGGGGAGCCTGCGCGCGGTCTATCACGCGAGCGCGGACCGCGCCACGCTCAAGGAGCTCACCCGCAGTTACACGAACCTGGTCGAGGACACCACGCGCGTGATGCTCCGGCTCAAGGCGCTCTTCCGCGCGCGCGGGATCCGGGCGCCCGGCAAGCGGGTGTATCACCCGGCGGGGCGCGCCGAGTGGCTGGGCCAGTTGGCGGACCGTGGCGTGCGCCTCCGGGCGGAAGCGCTGTACGCGGAGCTCGACGTGCTGCGCCAGCTGCGCCCCACGGTGAAGGCGGCGATGGTGGCGGAGGCGCAGCGGGATCCCGCCTGGGCGGTGTTGCAGACGATTCCCTTCGTCGGCCCCGTGCGGGTGGCGCTGCTGCTGGCCACGATGCAGACGCCGTGGCGGTTTCGGACCAAGCGGAACCTGTGGGCCTATGCGGGGCTCGCCGTCGTAACCCGGTCCAGTTCGGACTCTGTGATCATCGCGGGCCGGCCGGTCCGGCGCCGGCGGGCGCCGCTGACGCGCGGGCTCAATCGCAACCACAACCGCGTGCTGAAGGACGTCTTCAAGGGGGCGGCGACGGCCGCCACGGCGCCGCCGGGACCGCTGCAGGACTGGTACCAGGAGCGGATGGCCTGCGGGATGCGCGAGGAGCTCGCGCGGGTGACCCTGACCCGCAAGCTGGCGGCGCTCACGCTCCGATTGTGGAAGCAAGGAGAACGGTTCGACCCGACGAAGCTGACGACGCAAGCGCGCTAGC
>JBOHST010000286.1:0-12640 GCA_050733375.1 Gemmatimonadales bacterium | reverse complement strand
GTCGCGCACGCCCCCACGCACTGCGGACGCGGCTCGGTCGCCAACTCGATCGTCAGCTATTGTCTGGGCCTTACCCACGTCGACCCGCTGCAGCAGGGACTCGTCTTCGAGCGGTTCCTCAACCCCGGTCGCAAGGACCCTCCCGACGCCGATCTCGACTTCCCGTGGGACGAGCGGGATCAGGCGCTCGAGTACGTGTTCCGCAAATACGGCAACGGCCGTTCGGCGATGGTGGCGAACCACGTCACCTTTCAGCGGCGGGCGGCGTTGCGCGAGGTGGCCAAGGTGTACGGTCGCCCCGCGACCGAGATCACCGCGCTCACCAAGCGGCTCCCCTGGGCGGACGGCGGGCCGCTCCCCGAGCTGCTCGCCACGCATCCGAACTTCCAGTCGCTGGCTCTGGGCGGTGCATGGTCCGAGATCGCCCGGGCGGCCGAGTCGATCGTCGGGCTGCCGCGTAACCTGTCGTTGCACCCCGGCGGGGTGGTGATCGTCCCCGACGCGCTCACCAATTACGTCCCGGTGGAATTCGCGGCGAAGGAGATCGACACCGGACAGGGGGTGCTCGCCGTGCCCACGATCCAGTTCGAGAAGGACGGCACCGAGGATGCCGGGCTGGTGAAGATCGACCTGCTCGGCAACCGCTCGCTCGCCGTGATCCGCGACGCGATCGCGGCCGTGCGCGACCACGCGGAGGTGGCGATCGACTACACCACGTGCGACCCGGCGGACGACCCGTGCACGAAAGAGATCTTCCGCACCGGCAACACGATGGGCGTGTTCTATACCGAGTCGCCCGCCTCGCGGCTGCTGTGCCAGAAGAGCCAGTCGGCCACGTTCGATCTGCTCGTGCTCAACACCAGCATCATCCGCCCCGCCTCGAACCGCTACATCAATACGTACCTCGCACGGCTGCACGGCGCGCCCTACGAGCCACCACATCCGGTGCTGCGCGACGTGCTGGCCGAAACGTTCGGCGTGATGGTGTACCAGGAGGACGTGGTGAACGTGTGTGTCGCGCTCGCGGGGATGGACGTGGCGGAGGCGGACGGCGTGCGCAAGGCGCTCACCAAGAAGCGTCCGATGAAGGAGCTGCGCGCCTACGAGGAGCAATTCCGCAGCGGGGCGAGCGCGCGTGGGGTGACGCCGACCGTGATCGACGACGTCTGGTCGATGATCCTCTCCTTTTCGGGCTATTCCTTCTGCAAGGGTCACTCGGCGTCCTATATCCAGGTGGCGCTGCAGTCGGGGTATTTGCGGGCGCACTACCCGGCCGAGTTCATCGCCGGCGTGCTCTCCAACGAAGGGGGCTACTACGCCCCCTTCGCCTACGTCGCCGAGGCGCGGCGCATGGGGCTGGCGATCCTGCCGCCGGATGTGACCGCGAGCGCGGTGCGCTACACGGGTCGTGACCGTTCGCTCCGCATCGGGCTCATGGCGCTGAAGGGTCTCACCGCCCGAGGGCTCGCGGCGCTTGTCGAGGAGCGCGCCCGAGGAGGGCCCTATGGCTCGCTCGACGACCTGCGGCGGCGCGCGGCGTTGGCCCCCGGGGACCTGCGCGTGCTGGTCCGGGGCGGCGCCTGCGACTCCCTCGCCCATGACATGACGCGGCCGCAGATGATGTGGCAGGTGGACCTCTCCCCCTGGAGGGGGAACGGAGGTGAGGTACTGGACCTGGACCCCAGCCCCCTAGCGGCACTCCCCCCGCTCGCCGAGTACGACGCCGACCGCCAGCTACGCGACGAGTACACCGTGCTCGGCTACCTCGCCTCGTGCCATCCGATGGCGCTGTACGCCGAGACGATTCGCGCCATTCACCCGGTGCCGGCGACGGCGCTCGGGACGCACGTGGGAAAACTGGTGACGTGCGTCGGCATGCTCACCACGGGGAAACCGGTCCACACGATCAAGGACGAGCCGATGGAGTTCGTCACCTTCGACGACGGTCACGGGCTGATCGAGACGGTGATTTTTCCTGATGTCTACCGAAAGGTGGTGTCGCTGCTCTTCGGGACCGGGCCGTACGTGATGCGCGGGCGGGTAGAAGAGTCGTACGGGGCGGTCACGCTGACGGTGACGGCGCTGGATCGCCTGGACCGCCATGCGCGACGGGCCAGGCTGCCGTGGCACCGCGCCGAGGCGCAGCCCTAGTTCACGCCGACGCGCACGGCCCGCAGCCGGCTCCCCTCCCCCGACTCCCCCAGGTCGGTCCACGCCACTATGGCCGTGCCGTCGCTGTAGACAACCACTTCCGGATGATCGGCCTTGCCGGACCTGGGCACTTCCTGCTTCCAGACGATGTCCCCGTCGGCCCCCAGGCGAGCGATCATCAACGAAGGCCGGCCGTCACCCGTCATGTCCCAGGCAACCAGCGCTCCTCCGTCCGGCAACGCGGCGAGTCGTGGGTGGGCGGTGGGCAACGTGGCCGCGCGAACCAGCTGGATTGGTGCTGAGAACGCCCCTGTTCCGGAGCGCTTCGCGTAGAACACCCCGGCGGCTCCCGGCTTTCCCGAATACCAGGTGACGTGGGCCGAGCCACGAGCGTCGACGGCCACGCCGGGGCCGGTGTGCGGGCAGCCCGGATACACCCAGTCGTCGGCGTGCACCCGCGAGCCGGCAGGCGCCGGTCCCAACCCGACCGGCGCGACGACGACGTCGCGCACGTTGCCGGCGAAGTGCTGGCGCCAGCCGGCGACCACTGCACCGTCCGGGCCGCGCGCCAGCGAGATGCGGCAGCAGGGACACGCCGCACCCCACAGCGGCCGGTTCGGCGACCAGCTGCGGCCGAGGTCCGTCGACTGGGCGAGATAGATCGTCGCGTCCGGCTCCTCGCTCTCCGCGGGATGGTGGCCGGTGTGCTCAGTTGCCTCGGCGTCCATTGGGGCCACTCCCTGTCGCTCGTCCATCCACGCGACCAGGAGCGTGGATTCGGCCGCCCACGCCGCGCCGTGGAAGATGTGCCCCGCCGGGCCACGTGCGGTGTCGTCGTTGAGCGTGATCGCCCCCGACCACGTCCGGCCGCCGTCCGTCGAGTGCGCGAACCTGATGTTGCTCCCCGGCCAGCGGCGACCGGGGGCCGGAACGCTGTTGGTCCAGGCGGCCGCAAGCGCGCCGCCGGGCCCTGCGACGAAACGCGGCGACGACTCGCCATGTGGGTGGACGTCGTGCTCCCGGTCG
Organism: Gemmatimonadales bacterium; assembly: GCA_050733375.1. Lineage (GTDB taxonomy): Bacteria > Gemmatimonadota > Gemmatimonadetes > Gemmatimonadales > GWC2-71-9 > DASTHG01. Next base: position 9,463 of record JBOHST010000286.1, on the reverse strand, counting down.
GTGACGCGAACCGGCGCCGACCACGCCGCGCCGCGGTCGGTCGAGCGGGCGACATACAGGTGCCACCCGCTCGTGTCGCCGCCGACCCAGCCGAGCAGCAGGTCGCCGGTCGCGGGATCCACGGCGAGGCTCGGGTCGGCGGACCGGGCCGACCCGACGGGTGGCGCGAGCTCAGCGAGCTCGGGGCCCGCGCCCCCGCATGCGGCGACCGCGCTCGCCGCCGCTGCGGCCAGCACCCACCTCATGGCTGCCACCGGAACCCGGCGTACACCGAACGGCCGTCCGCCGGCTCGAAGAACTGCCCGGCACCGTTGTCCACCTGCACCGAGCCGGAGTAGCGGGCGTCGGTGAGGTTCAGGACCGCGGCGAACGCGGCCAGCCCCACGCGCGGGGCGAGCCATTCCACCCGCAGGCCCAGGGACGCCCAGCCGTCGTTCTTCACCGTGTTGGCGCTGTTGAGATAGTAGGACGTGGGAACCCACTCGAGTGTCGGCGTCACGCTGAGACCACTGGCATGCCGCCACGAGAGATCCGCCTGCAACACGTGACGCGGAGCGCCGGGGAGGTCGTTGCCCGCGAAGCTCGAGTCGCGCTGGAACGTGTAGCGCGCCGTGGTGAAGGCCACCCGCAGCGACACGGGGTCGAGCGTGAGGCCGATCCCCGCCTCGACGCCCAGGTGGCGGGTGCGATCCGCGTTGCGGTAGGCGGGCACCGTGAACGGCGCGCCCGGGAACGGCTGCACGTTGATGTTGAGAATCTCGTCTTGGAGCTCGATATCGTATGCCGCCACGTCCCAGGAAAACCGGCCGGACCGCCCGCGGCCGCCGATCTCGAACTGCCAGGCGTCCTGACCGCGCAGGTCGACGAATCCGGGTACCGTGAGACTGTTGAGCTCGAGCAGGAGGGGCGGCTCGAACGAGCGGCTCGCATTGGCGAACAACTCGCCGGTCGCGAGCCGATACAGCGCGCCAACCTTCGGCAGCAGGGCGCGAAACGTCCGCGAGTCCGACTGGTCGCCGTTGGAGAGGAAATGGTCGCGGGCGGAGCGCGTGGAATTGTCATAGCGCAGCCCGAGCACAGCGGAAAAGCGCGGCGTGATCGCCAGGACGTCCTCGAGATACAGCGCGACGCCGTTCACTTTTTCTTTCTGGTCCTTGGCGAGCGCCCCGTGTTGTCCCGCGACGTTGTCGTACTGGCGATTGTCGAGGTTCTCGTGGACGGGTTGGACGCCCAGCGTGAACCGATGCTCGCGACCCCCCAGCGGGTTCGTGTTCTCGTAGCGCAGCTCCGCCCCGACATCACGACTCACCTGGGCGATGACACGAAAGATCGGGTGGTCGATGTCGCGATACTGGAAGTACGGCGCGAGCTCGAGCTGTTGCCGCGGCGCGAGCTGACTGCGCAGCTGGATACCGAGGTGGTGCAGGTCGTAGTCCCGGCCCCAGCGGTTGGAGACGTTGCCGGCCGCGGCCTGGCGTGGAGCCGAATCGAACTGGGCCCGCGTCAGGGCGCCGGGGAGATGCTCCCGCACGCGGGCGAAGAAGTAGAAGGCGCGCGCGTCGAGGCGCGGTGAGAAGACGTAGCCGACGTGGGCATTGACCCGGTTGCGCCGCTGGTCGGACCACTCTCGATACCCGTCGAGCGAGGTGTGCGCGTAACTCGCGTAGTAGTCGAAGCCGCCCCGCGTACCGCCCGAAGCGAGCTGCCCCTTGAAAAACCCGTTCGCGCCGCCCTCGGCGAACGCATTGAGGGGCGACGCGGTATATCCGGTCTTCGTCTCCAGGTTGATCGCCCCACCCAGTGTCGAGCCGCCATACCGGAGGGCATTGCCGCCTTTGTAGACCTGAATGGCCTCTACGGTGAGCAGCTCGAGCGATTCGAAGTCGGTGAAGCCATCCGCGTTGCGGTACGCCATGCCGTTCACGAGCAGGTTGACGCCCCGCAGGTGGAAATTGTTGCGCAGGCCCGAGCCGCGGATCGACAGCTGGCTCTCGTCGGCGGCGCCGAAGCGTGGCTGCACGAACACTCCCGGCGTGAGGCGCAACACGTCGTGGAAGTTCGCCTGGCGGGTGGCACGGATCTGCTCCGGCTCGACGAGCGACACGCCGCCCGGGACGAGGCGCAGTTGGGCGCGCGTCTCACCCAGCTCCTCGCGGGTGCCGATCACGGTGACGCCGCGCAGCTCGATCGAGGCGCGCTGGACGACGATCACCACATCCGCGGCGCCCTCGGCGGGCAGGTCGACCGAAACGGCGGCAGGCTGATAGCCGATCCGAGCGGTGCGCAGCTGGTACGTCCCCGCGGGCAGGCCGCGCAGCACGAACCGGCCATCCAGCCCGGTCTGAGCGACACTGCGGGTTCCTTCGGCGACCACCGTCACCGCGGTCACCGGCGCATTATCTTGATCCTTCACGAGCCCCCGCAGCTCGCCCGCCTGCTGGGCCGCGAGCGGCTGGGCGAGCGTTCCCAAGAGCGCGATCCAAACGACTCGCGCGAATCGATCTCTCTCATGTGACAACATGTGTACCGTCCTCCCTGTCGAGTGACCCGGAGCGCGACCGAGCTCGCCCAGGCGGGCGGTCAGTCGCGATGCAATTGTCGGGTTATCGGAGCCAGCGGATCAGCTGAGGACGGGAGGAGCGGTGGCGTAGGGGAGGGTGTGAGCGAAGTGAAGTCTCGGCGCCGAGACCGGCGGTGTGGCGGATACGCGGCGCGACGCTGTCGGTGCGGAATGCAGCCCGGTGGGTTGCGCGCCCAGGGCAATCGAAGCGCCCAGCTGACACGCGCCGAGACAGGTGCAGATCGCGCGGGGGGCGCCGGGCGAATCGTTGTCCTGATGCGCGACGTGGTCGTTCGATCCGCCGGTGGCGGGGGCATGGTGCGCGCCATGCGTCGGACACGGGTGCGCGCCTATCGCCTGGTCGCTCTGAGCGACCAGGAACGCCGCCGCCATCAGCAAGGCTGCGAGAGCTACGACGCGTCGGTAGTGCCGCATGTTCGAGACTCGAGCCCAAGCTAGCCGCATCCCCGCCGCGTTACAACCGGTCCTCGGGATTACCAGGCGGCCTCGGGTTTTCTACGGGATTCACCCGGTTAGGTTCCTGTCGTGACGCAGCCCTCCCTGTTCGATGGCCCGGAGGCCCTCCCGCCGCCTCAACCGGCGCTCCGCGACCTGGCGGCCGCGCTCCCACCGAACATCCGCCTCGGCACGTCCACCTGGACCTACGATGGCTGGGCGGGCGATGTGTACCATCGCGACTACCGTGGCGCTCAGCCGGCGCAGCGCCTCGAGGAATACGGACGCTACCCGCTGTTCCGCACCGTCGGGATCGACAGCGCGTTCTACGAGCCGCCGGGCGAGCAGACGCTCGCGGCGTATGCAAAGGCGCTACCGCCCGGCTTCCCATGCGTCAGCAAAGTCTGGGACCGGATCACCGCGCGGCGCTTCAACCAGGATCGACGCTGGGGGAACCACGCCGGCCAACGAAACCCCGACTTCCTCAACGCCCAGCTCTTCAAGGACGCCGTGCTGCTGCCGCACGTGCGGGCATTCCGCGAGCACACCGGCTGCTTCGTATTCGAGTTCCAGGCGATGCGCGGCAAGGACTTGCCCGATGTCGGCGCGTGGGCCGAGGAGCTGAACGGGTTCCTGGAGCAGCTGCCGGTCGATTTTCGCTACGCCGTGGAGCTCCGCAATCCGGAGCTGCTCCACGACTTGCACGGCGTCGTGTTGCGGCGTCATGGGGTGGCGCATGTCTTCAACTCGTGGACCGAGATGCCGCCGATCGGGGAACAGCTCGACCTCCCCTGGACGTTTCCGGCGGGGTTCACCATTGCCCGGGCGTTGTTGAAGCCGGGGCGGAAGTACGAGGACGCGGTGCGGAAGTTCGAGCCCTACGACCGGGTGCGGGAGGAGCAGCCCGGGCTGCGACGAGACCTGCTGCGGTTGATGGCCGAGGCGGTGCGGCGACGAATCGAGGCGCTCGTCATCGTCAACAACCGGGCGGAGGGGAACGCGCCGGCGACGATCCGCGCCCTGGCCGAGCGCTGGGCCGGCCGCTAGCCGCCGCCCAGAATCGGTCCTAAAGCTGCAGCTCCCGCTGTGGCCCCGGCCGCTGCTTCTCATAGCGATCCGACATGCGCCACAGGGGGAATCCCCATTTCACTTGGAGCTTCCTGATGCGGCGGCTCAGCGCCCGCGCGTAGTCCCGCGGTGCGGCGCCACGACCGGCGTACGCCCGGCGATACCGGTCGGCCAGCGCCGGGAAGTGCTGTTCGAGCACCGGGAGGAAGCGATCGCGGATCCCGGGGTAAAGCCGCAGGGGGCTCGCGGTGACGAACCGGGCGCCAGCGGCGCGCGCCGCGTGAAACAGCGCCTCGAGTCGGGGGACATCGTCCGTGATCCCCGGCAGCACCGGCGCCACGATCAGTCCCGCGTTCACTCCGGCGTCGGTCAGGCGCTTGAGCGCGCGCAGCCGCACCGCCGGCATCGGTGAGCGCGCCTCGAGCGCGCGGATCAACGCGACGTCGAGTGTGATCAACGAAATGTGCACCTCGAGATCATTGTGCCGCTGGATCTGCGCGAAGAGATCGGCGTCCCGCGCCACGAGCGCGCTCTTGGTGATGAGTCCGATCGACAACCCCTCGTACTGCGCCAACCGCGCGAGCACCGCGCGGGTCAGCCGAAACCGCCGCTCGGCGGGCTGATACGGGTCGGTCGCGGTGCCGATGACGATGGTGTCACGGGGCTGCTGGTGGACGCGCCGGAAAAACCTGCGCAAGTCCGAATCGAGCGCCGCGAGGATCTGCTGCTTGACGAAAATCCGCTGCTCGAACGCCTCCCAGCCGTGCGGACCCTGGAACTCGGCGAGCTCGGCGTCGGAGAGCCTTCCCGCGTCGTGCGCGCGCTGCACGACGTACCGATGCGCATAACGAGCGTAGCAATAGCTGCACCCGAACTCGCAGCCGACGTACGGGTTGAGCGACCAAAAATCCATCCCGGTCTGCTCGGGGGAGTTGAGCACGGACTTCGGTTGGAGCGTGACGAACTTGGTGCCGCGCAGCCGCTTGTCGAGGACGGGCAGGCTCCGTGCTCCGCCTGGTCCGACGAGCGGCTCCTTCAGCTGCACCGCGACCAGCCGCAGTGTGGGCACAGGACGCAGCCGGATTGGGCCGTGACGAGTCCGCCACAATCGGGACACCGACTGCCGGGTTGCGCGGGAGGGAACGCCTGGAGCGGGGAGGGTTGGGGGCAGTGGGGCTGCATGAGAGCGTCTCCGAATGTTCGGTGTTTATTCGGGTACGCTTCAATATACGCCCCTGCCGCTACTCGGCAACCGCCATCTAAGTCATTGTGACACAGCCAACTACTGGAGCGTTCCAGGCGCTCCCCTTACTCCACTCGTACGACCTTCCTCCACACAAAGTAGACCGGTACACCGAGTGCAACGATGATCAGACCGGGCCAGGTGTAGGTGGGCTTCTGGATGAGGAGGTTCACGCAGATCAGCCCCGTGAGCACAACATAGATGCCGGGGAGCCACGGGTAACCGAGTGCGCGCACCGGCCGCCGCAGGTCAGGACGCTTCACCCGCAGCGCGAAAAGACCGATGACGGTGAGCATGTAAAACAGTACGGCGGCGAAGATGATGTAGTCGAGCAGCTGACCATACGTTCCCGAGAGGCACAACAGGCAGGTCCATACGGCTTGTGCGACGAGCGCCACCGAAGGAGTTCGATGGGCAGGGTGCAGCACGCCGGCGGACTTGAAGAACAAGGCGTCGCGCGCCATGGCGTAGTAGACGCGTGCCCCCGAGAGAATCAGGCCATTATTGCACCCGAACGTTGAGATCATGATGGCCACGGCCATGATCTTGAGTCCCGGGTCGCCGAAGATCTGCTGCAGCGCCGCGGTGCCGACGGGGGGCCGGCCTTCGGTCCAGGTCAGGGCGATGACGTCCCCAGGCAGGACGTTGATGTAGGCGACGTTCGCGAGGGTGTAGAGGATTGTGACGAGCAGGACGCCGACGGCCATCGCGTAGGGGAGGTCGCGCTCCGGGTTTTTCATTTCCCCGGAGGCGAATCCGACGTTGTTCCAGGCGTCCATGGAAAACAGCGAGCCGACCATCGCCGCGCCGATCACGGGCAACAGGGAGAGGACGAACCCGTCTGCCGGCCAGAAGTTCGCCCCGAAGTTCGCCGCGATCGCATCGGCATTCCGACCGATGGTGATCCCCAGCACGATCAGCCCGACCAGCGCAGCCGTCTTGACGGCGGTGAGGGTGGTCTGGATGATCGCGGCGGTGCGGACCCCGCGCAGGTTGATCCAGGTGAGCACGACGACTGAAAGGATGGCGAACAGGCGCTGCCAGGAGACGCCTAGGCTATAGCCGCCGACCTGGCCACCGAGAAAAACCGTTTCGGTCAGGTTTGGGAAGAGCACCGCCGTGAATCGAGCGAACGCGACCGCCACGGCGGCGATCGTTGCGGTCTGGATGACGGTGAACAGGGTCCAACCATAGAGGAATCCGAAGAGCGGGGAGATGCCCTCGCGCAGGTACACATACTGGCCTCCCGCCTTCGGGAACATGGCGGCGAGCTCGCCATAGGTGATCGCACCCAGCAGCGTCACGAGGCCGGACACCGTCCAGACGAGCAGCAGGAGGCCGGGGGAGTGGACATCCCGTGTGATCTGGCCGGACACGATGAAGATCCCCGAGCCGATCATCGAGCCGACGACCAGCGCGGTCGCGTCGAGCCGGGAGATCGCCTTGACGAATTCGGTCTGCGGTTGCTGCGTGGTCGCCATGCGGATCGCTCCTGATGCGGGACACCGGCACGCCGCGACCGGCCGCGGGCGCTCCTAACCTAGTGGCCGTCCACGGGGCCCGCTATGTTATGGGCCGTCGCTTCACCGGCATCCACCCCGAGGTCCCTGTGGCTTTCCGCCTCATGCCTCGTGAAGAGGAGTTCTTCGACCTCTTCGTCGAGGTTACCAAGCGCACGACCGAAGCCGCCGGGCGGCTGCGGGAGCTGTTTGACGCTCCAGCGGAGCGGCGCACGCCGATCGTCGAGGCCATCAAGCGATTGGAGCACGAGTGCGATCAGCTGACCCACGAGGTCGTCAACCGCCTGGACCGGACCTTCATTACGCCGCTCGACCGCGAGGACATCCACCAGCTGGCCTCGGGCCTGGACGACGTGATAGACGTGATCGACGGCACCGCCCGCCGCGCCCAGATCTTCCATCTCACGGTGCCACCGCCGGGCGTGGTCCGGCTGGCCGAGGTCATCAGCCGCATGACGGCCGTGTTGGGCGAGGCGGTGAGCCGGCTCAAGAAGGGCGCCGACGTAATGAAGTACTGTCTGGAGGCGAAGAGCCTCGAGGAAGAGGGTGACGCGATCTACCACGAATCGCTCGGTCACTTGTTCGAGAAGGAGAAGGACGCGATCGAGCTGGTGAAGTGGAAGGAGATTTACGACAATCTCGAGCGCACCCTCGACGAGGCCGAGGACGTCGCCAACGTCATCGAGTCCATCACCCTGAAGCACGGTTGATGGAGGGTTCCGTCTGGCTGGTGCTTGCGATCGTGCTGGTCGCGCTCACGTTCGATTTCATCAACGGCTTTCACGACGCGGCGAATTCGATCGCCACCGTCGTTTCGACGCGGGTCCTGTCGCCGTTCGCGGCCGTGGGCTGGGCCGCCTTCTGGAATTTCGTCGCCGCCTTCGTGTTCGGCACCGCCATCGCCAAGACGATCGGCAAGGGGATGATCGATCTGAGCGTGGTGGATCCGATCGTGATCCTCACCGGTCTGCTCGGGGCGATCATCTGGGACCTGCTCACGTGGTGGTGGGGCCTTCCCACCTCGTCGTCCCACGCGCTGGTAGGCGGCTACGCCGGCGCCGCGGTCGCCAAGGCCGGCATCGCCGCGATCATCTTCAGCGGCTGGATCAAGACGCTGATCTTCATCGTGGTCGCCCCGCTGCTCGGCTTGACCATCGCCCTGCTGCTCACGGTCGCCCTGTCGTGGATGCTGCGGCGCTCGCTGCCGCGGAAAGTCGACAAGACCTTTCGGCTGCTGCAGCTGGCCTCGGCCGCCGCGTATTCACTCGGGCACGGCACAAACGACGCCCAGAAAACCATGGGTATCGTCGTGGCGCTGCTCGTGACGAGCCAGGCCCTGTTTGTGGATTTCCCGATCCAGGCGTTTCACCTGACCTCGGCGGACAACATCCCCGTGTGGGTGATTCTCGCGGCCCACGCCGCGATCGCCCTGGGGACCTTGGCGGGCGGTTGGCGGATCGTGAAAACCATGGGCCAGCGCATCACCAAGCTGCGGCCGTTCGGCGGGTTTTGCGCCGAAACGAGCGGCGCGATCACGTTGTTCATCTCGTCGCACTTCGGCATCCCGGTCAGCACGACGCATACCATCACGGGCGCCATCACCGGGGTCGGCGTGGCGCATCGGGTCTCGGCCGTGCGGTGGGGTATTGCGGGGCGAATCGTCTGGGCCTGGGTCCTCACGATCCCGGCGGCCGCCGGGATCGCGGGGTTGTGCTACATCGTGCTGCACGCGCTGCTGCGGTAAACCGTCAGTCCAGTTTGATGGTCAGTACACGCAGCTCGGTCATCTCCTCGATCGCGTGGCGCACCCCTTCGCGACCCAGCCCCGACGCCTTGGCCCCACCGTAGGGCAGCCGGTCGACCCGGTAGCCGGGGATGTCGTTGCCGTTCACACCGCCCACGTCGAGATCCGCATGTAGCCGGAACAGCGTCTGTACGTCGCGCGTGAACACACCCGCCTGCACCGAACGGCGAGCAATCACCGCGTCGATTGCCTCGTCGAGCCGCTGGTACGGCGTCACGGTGACGAGCGGGGCGAACACCTCCTCGCAGTTCACTTTCATCGCCGCCGTGGTGTTCAGCAACACCGCTGGGTCGAGGAACGCGCCGCGCCGCGTTCCGCCGAGCGCGACCTCCGCGCCGCCCGCCTTCGCCTCCCCGATCCAGCGTTCCACGCGCTGCGCCGCTTCCACGGTGATCATCTGCCCGACGTCGGTCTGCTCGTCCAGGACGTCGCCCACTTTGAGGGCCGCGACCCTGGGGAGGAAAAGATCGAGAAACCGCCGATACGCCTCCTGGTGCACGTAGATGCGTTGCGTCGAGATGCACGACTGCCCGGCATAGGTGAAGCCGCCGGCGGCACAGCGCGTCGCGGCCCAGTCGAGATCGGCGTCGGCTGCGACGATCACGCCGGCGTTGCCGCCGAGCTCGAGGACCACGCGTTTCGAGCCGGCCTTGGCTCGGATCGCCCACCCCGCTGCGGCGCTCCCCGTGAAGCTGATGAGACGCACGCCATGGCCGGCGCGATCTTATGAGCCGTGAGCAGCACGGGGAAGTTGAACGGCGTGATCCCCACGACCGGCGACAGCGGAAACCGCCGTGTGAGCGCGATCCGTC
>JBOHST010000285.1:0-7155 GCA_050733375.1 Gemmatimonadales bacterium | reverse complement strand
AGGCGCTGGAGCAGGGGCGCCCCTACGACCTCGTGCACCCGCGCACGGGGAAGGTCGTGGGCCGGCTCGACGCGCACGAGGTGTTCCGCAAGATCGTGCACGGCGCGTGGAAGACGGGCGAGCCGGGGGTGTTCTTCATCGACCGCGCCAACCGCTACAACCCGGTGCCGCGGCTCGGCAGCTACGAGGCGACCAACCCGTGCGGCGAGCAGCCGCTGCTCGCCTACGACGTCTGCAACCTCGGGTCGATCAACCTCGGGGTGTTCGTGCAGGACGGCGACGTCGACTGGGACCGGCTGCGCGACGCGGTGCACCTGTGCACCCACTTCCTCGACAACGTCATCGACGCCAACAAGTACCCGCTCGAGGAGATCACCGACCTCGCCCAGCGGATCCGGCGCATCGGCCTCGGCGTGATGGGGTGGGCCGACCTGCTGGTGCGCCTCGGCGTGCCCTATGACTCCGACGAGGCCGTGGCGCTCGGCCGCAAGCTCATGGAGTTCGTGGACGAGGAGTCGAAGCGCGCGTCCGAAAAGCTCGCGGTCCAGCGCGGCACGTTCCCCGAGTGGGCGCACTCGATCTGGGGGCCGGACGCGAGCTGCGCCCGCGATGCCCAGGGCGGCCGTATCCGTCCCATGCGCAAGCTGCGCAACTGCAACCTCACCACCGTCGCGCCTACCGGCACGATCTCGATCATCGCCGGGTGCAGCTCCGGCATCGAGCCGCTGTTCGCGGTGGCGTTCATGCGCAATCAGGCGGGCGTGCTCATGCCCGATGTGAACGAGGACTTCGTCGCCATCGCACGGCGCGAGGGCTGGTACGCGGACGAGCTGGTGCAGCGCATCGCCGAGAGCGGGAACATCCACTTCGACGAGGTGCCGGCCGAGTGGCAGCGCGTGTTCGTCACGGCGCACGACGTGACGCCGGAGTGGCACATCCGCATGCAGGCCGCGTTCCAGGCGTACACCGATTCGGCGATCTCCAAGACCTGCAACTTCCCCCACAGCGCCACCGAGGAGGACGTCGAGCAGATCTACCGGCTCGCGTTCCAGCTCGAGTGCAAGGGGGTGACGGTGTACCGCGACGGCGCCCGCGAGATGCAGGTGCTGTCCACCGGGAGCACGGCGAAAAAGGTGCAGGGCCAGGCCGGCGCCGCGCCCGCGCCCGACACCCTCACGCTCGCCGACGCGCTGGGGCGGATCGCCGAGCTCGAAGCCGAGCTGGGGCGCACCCGGGACCAGCTGCACGAGGTGGAGAGCGAAAACCTGCAACGACGCGCCAAGCGCTCACGCCCCGAGCTGCTGCGCGGCGGCACGCGCCGCGTCGAGACGCCGCTCGGTACGATGTACGTGAACATCACCGAGGACGACAAGGGACAGCCGTTCGAGGTGTTCATCTCGCTCGGCAAAGCGGGCGGCGCGCTGATGGCCGACGTCGAATCGATCGGCCGGCTCATCTCGCTGGCGTTGCGCTCGGGCATCCCGATGAAGGAGATCCACCGCCAGCTGCGCGGCATCTCGTCCGATCGCGTGGTTGGCCTCGGCCCGAACAAGGTGCTGTCGGTCCCCGATGCCATCGGCATCGCGATCGAAAAATGGATGCAGGACAAGCAGGGCGTGCAGCAGGATCTGCTCGCTTCGGGTGCGCCCGCTGTCCCCACCATGGGAATCGTTCCGGGGACCGGTGGTGAAGCGGGATTCCGCACCGGCGACCAGATGCAGGACTTCATCGGCACCTGCCCCGATTGTGGCTCGCAGCTCGCGTTCATTGAGGGGTGCGTAAAATGCCACGTCTGCGGCTTCAGCGAGTGTGGCTGACCATGGGCCGACCACCCGATGTGTGACAGCAGTCACGCCGCGCCACGGTCGAACCCTTTAGATACCGTGGAGATGGGCATCCCGATGGAAGCAGACGCTCGCCGCATCACGCCCACCCGGTTGCAGCCGAAAGGCTGGGCGCGGGTCGGCCCCGCGGGCGCCCATACGCTGCGCCGCGGCGCCTGGTACCCGGTGGTCCGTATTTCTTCGAGCAACATCGTGGTGCTGGACGTGAACCGGCGCAACGTGCCGGTGGACCGGCGGCTGATCGAGATCCGCTACCAGGCGCCCGAGCGCTGGACCATCGTGCGCTGCGAGCCGCGCCTCATCGAGCGCATCGGCCGCATCTTCCCGCTCACCTACGCCGTGTGCCCCGCCTGCCGCCACCGTCAGGCCTTCGGCGCGGACGCCAAGCGACTCGCCTGCGACCGGTGTCACACCGCGGCGCCGTTGGCGTGGGATGAGTTGAGCTAGAAAAAGTCGTCAGTCATCAGCCGTCAGCTCTCAGTTTGAACGCTGAGGGTTTTCGTTTTGGTACGCTTGGACTGTGCTGACGACTGACGACTGATGACTGATGACTGAAAGCGTCTTTTAAAGCGCTACCAACAGATCCCCAATTTCTACCGTTCCCGTCCCCTCCGCGGTGCAATAGAACCCCCGCATCCCCTCATCGAGGAACTGCAGGTGCTGCTTCAGCACCTCGGGCTCGACCGGCTCCCCCAGCGCCCAGCCGGTGAACGGGCGGCAGGGGCGCGCGACCTCGAGCACGCGCAGTCGCACCCGCTCGCGGCCGTCGGGCGCCAGCACGGCGAGGCCGCCGACCACATCGGCGATGTGCAGCCGCCCGCCCGTCTCGGCGATGAGATTCTCGCCCGCGCATCCGATCGTGAGCCGCTCGCCGAAGCGCTCGCGCATCGCATCGTAGTGGGCGGTGAAGCCCACCGAGACGCCGTGCAGGCCGTCTTCGTTCTTGGTCGCGGGATGGGCGCGATGGTGCACGTCCACGACCCATGCGTCTTCCGGGCCCGCGCCGAGCACTCCATCGGGGCCTACGGCGAGTCGCGCTACGGCGAGCAGCGGAGCCGGATCGTAGGTGCGTTGCGGGCGCGCACCGGTCTTGAGCGAGGCACGCTGGATTTGCAGCCGGACCAATGGACCGAGTGGGCGCATGTCGCAAATTTAGCCGAACCGGGTATTTTGGGGGCACTGTGGCGTTCAAGGGTTGGGCCCGTTGTCTCGACTCGGTGGCGGATATCCTCCGCCGCGGCGCGTGGTACCCCATCGTCGAGGAGACGACGGACCACGTCGTGCTGGACGTGCATCAGAAGCGCATCCGCATGTCGCGGGCCGACCTCCAGGTGCGCCAGTCGCCCCCCGACCACTGGAGCATCGTGGTGCGCACCGGGGTCATGCGCCCCACCCTGGGCGGCTCGAACGAGCCCGTCACCCAGACGTACGCTGTCTGTCCCGCCTGTAACGAGCGCCAGGAGTTCACCGGGAAGCCGACGCAGCTGCACTGTACGCGCTGCAACAACGAGGCGGCGGTGGATTGGAGTGTTACCTGCTAGATCTCCCCTTGAGAGGCCCGTTTGTGAGTAGTGCGTAGTGCGTTGTTCAATCCGGTCCGTCGCTGTAGCGACGGCTACGAGGTTGCTGCCGTAGCCGCCAACCCCACCAAGAACCGTCGTGAACAACGCACAACTCACTACTCACTGTCTTATCGCAGACTCGCCGGCTCCAACCGATCCAGCATAGGGCCTAGCACCATCACTCCGAGGTAGCCTTCGACGCCCAGCGTCACCGCACCCACCATCCCCCAGACGGTCCCGACCCAGGCGGAGGGGACGCCGAGTTGACGCGCCACGACCGCCGCCACGCCACCCACCAGGGCCGCCGGCAGCACCGCCACCACCAGCGCGAACGCCGTCCCAACGAAGCTCAGAATGCGCTGACCCGTCGCCTCGAACCCGGTGGCCCGCTCGGGGCCGATCGCGGTCCAGGCGGGGAACAGCAGCGCCGCGGCGTTCTGGACCAGGAACAGCACCGCCACCACCGCCGGCACCACCGCCAGCGCCGCGACGAGGATCGCTACGCGGTCGCTGACGGGAGGGAGGGGCAGATCGCTCGCCAGCGAGGCGGCGAAGGCCCCGCACAGCCCCAGGGCGGCGACGCCGGATACGAGCAGGGCGGGCGCCAGCGCCTCGGCCCCCACGAGGTCCCGCCCGCGCACCGGCCACGATTTCAACACGTCCAGCAGCTCGAGATCGCGCCGCAGGTCGTAGCGCAGCGTCAGCGGTCCGAACAACATGGCGAGGCCGGCCAGGGCGAGCGACAGGATCGCGATCAGCTCCGCCGCGCCGCCGCGCCCGCCCAGCGCCCCACCCAGGGCCACCACCATCACGAGGAGCAGCACCAGCGTGCGCGCCCGGAATTCGCGCAACGCGCCGGTCACGTTCTTCCAGACTATCGCCGCGGCGGGAGAGCCGGTGGGCCCGAGCGCAATGAGGGTGCGCGGGCGACGCGTGACGTCGACGCGTCCGCGGCGCATCGCTTCGATGCGGCGGGCGACCTTGGCGGCGTGCTCCACCGCCGCCTCCTCGAACGCCAGCGTGGAGCGCACCACCCACACGTAATGCGCGCCGGCGACGAGCAGGGCCGCCGGGAGCCGGGCGATGAACTCGGGTGGCCCCGATGCCAACAGCGGGCCGGTGGCGGCATACAGGGGCCACAGCGCCACACCCAGCGCCCCGCCGCGCAGCGCGCGGGACAGCTCGGCGGCTCCGGCGGCAGAGTCCACACCCCAGGCGGCTACGATCCCCGGCACCGCGTCGCGCAGGCCCCACCACACCGCCGCCAGGGCGGCGGCGAGACCCGCGAGCGTTACGAGCTTGCGCCGCACGCCCGTCATGCCCTGCTGCGCCAGGCTGCCGCGCAGCAGCGCGGCGCCGGCGTAGTGCAGCTGCAGCGTTAGATAGAGCAGCCACAGCGCCGCCACCCTGAGCGGCAGCTCGGCGTTGACGTGGCCGCGCGAAAACAGCAACACCGAGAACAGCGCCGACACGAGCAGCGGCAGCTGGGTGCGCACCAGCCGGAAGTGAATCACCTGTCGCCGCGTGAGTGGGGCGGTGAACAGGAAGTCGGTCTCAGCCAGGTGGAACGTGAACGGCGTTTCGGCGCTGCCGAAGATCCAGGTGGACAGCACCAGCGCGGCGAGTCCCGCCACCGCCATCGTCTCCCCCAGCCCCTCCAGGCCGGGGATGATCGCACCGCCCGCGGGGCGCTGCCCGCCCGGCCGCACGATCAGCCAGTAGAAATACAGCAGCCCGGCGACGAACCCGATCAGGTATTTCGGCTGGCGCAGCCGCGCCAGGCGCCGGCGCGTCGCGTTGGCGAAACTGCGGCGCGACAGGTAGAGGGCGGCGCCGATCATGCGGCGCCGGTGAGCGCCAGGAAGATGTCCTCGAGGCTCTTGCCGGCGAGGTCGGGCCGGCCGGCGAGGATCTCATCGATGGTGCCGATCGCCACCATCCGACCTTTGTCGAGGATCAGCACGCGCGTGCAGATCTCCTCCACCAGGTGCAACAAGTGGGACGAGAGCAGCACCGCCGCACCCGAGCGGGCGCGCTCCACGATCGTCAGCTTCATGCGGCGAATCCCGGCCGGGTCGAGACCGGTGAGCGGCTCGTCGAACAGGAGCACCTGCGGGTCGTGCAGCAGCCCGCAGGCGATCACCAGCTTCTGGCGCATGCCGCGCGACAGCTCCGCGGGCAACGCCCCGGCCTTCTCGGCGAGCTCCAGCTCCTTGAGCAGGGCAGGGAGGCGCCGCTCCACGTCGGGCGCTTGATACAGCCGGGCGGTAAAGCGCAGGTGCTCTTCGACCGTGAGGTAGTCGAACAGGTGAGGCTCGTCCGGCATGAAGGCCAGCAGCCGCTTGGCGGCCACCGGATCGCGCTCCAGATCGTGCCCGCCGATCGTGATGGTCCCCCGCGTCGGGCGGACGATCCCCACCAGACTGCGCAGCGTGGTGGTCTTGCCGGCGCCGTTGGGCCCCACGAGGCCCAACACCTCCCCGGAGGAGACGCGAAACGACAGGGCGTCCACGGCCACCAGCTCCCCGTACAGCTTGGTGAGGTTCTGAACGTCGATCATGGTGGGAATCTAGGGTACCGAGCGGGAGTCTTCACCACCTCGCTCGGTCCGTGCGTTGAAACGCCGGCTCGGCATGAACTCCCGCGTCCTTAAGGACGCCCTTGGGCCGAGCCGGCCCTTCAGGGCACGGAAACGGGCGGTCGCGGTCGGCAGGGCCGTGGAATCCAGGCGCCACGGGCACTTGCGGGAGCCGAGAAACAGATTAGTATGTTAACTGTGAATATATTAATCAATGACAACCGCCCACCCTTTCCCTGGTTTCCGCGCCTGCAGGTGCGGCTCGGCGCTGCGCGGCATGCCCTGAAGGGCATCTCGATTCCGTTATGAGCGACCGCTCCGAGCTGGCCCTGCAGTTGGCCGATGCGCTGGCCGCGGCACACGCCGCGCTGCTGCGCGCTGGGGACCGGGCGTTCCGCGCCTACGGGCTGTCCCACCGCGCCCACGTCGCGCTTACCGCGGTGGATGAGGCGGGGCCCGACGGCGCGCGCCCGCGCGACGTCGCCGGCCGGCTGGGCGTCTCTCGTCCCGCCGCGACCACCTTCATCCAGCGGCTCGAAGCCAAAGGGCTGGTCGAGACCACCCCCGATCCCGACGACGATCGGGGCGTTCGTGTCACCCTTACCCGCCGGGGCGTTGAGGTGCTGCTGCGAGCGGGGCAGCTGGAGCGTCGCCTGGCCGCTCGCATCATCGAAGGACTCCCCGCCACGGGGATCCAGCGCACGGTTCATCTGCTCGAGGAGTACAAGCGCCGTCTCGAGGGGCGGCAGCTCGAGGTGGTGCGCTGAGCACCACCCGTGTGCGTATCTTTATTCATTCTGCTGCCACGTCCCGCGCACACAAAACGGTTTGCAAGAATTGAGTTGAGAACTCAGTTCTACGCATGCTTTCCACATGGACTTAGCACACTGCATCCACGCTCCCGACAAGCCACAGGCGTGCCCACTGCTGGAGAGTCTCAGCTTTTGCTCTTTTCCACATTGAGCCTTCCTTGAAAGTATGTGGATAACCATCCCATTTGTCCCTCGCCACTCTCCCCTCTCCGTTCCTGGCCTCACCCTTGGTCCCTCTCCCTTCGGGAGAGGTACCTCACCCCCTGTCCCCCTCTCCGTTCCTGGCCTCACCCCTGGTCCCTCTCCCTTCGGGAGAGGTACCTCACCCCCTGTCCCCCTCTCCGTTCCTAGCCTCACCC
>JBOHST010000284.1:0-19941 GCA_050733375.1 Gemmatimonadales bacterium | reverse complement strand
CCCGCTACACGGATTTCCGTGACGGACTCGTCACCGCTCCGCGCGAGGCGCGGCGCTTCGCGCGTCACCTCAGGGTGTGCGCGTCCTGTCGCCGCTACGATGCCGCCCTGCATCACGGGGTGGGCGCCCTTCAGACGCTCCCCGAGCCCGAGCCCGACCAGGCGTTTCGGCGTCGCCTCGAGCGGCGGCTCAGCGCGGAACGTGCGCGTACCGGCCGGCCGGCACTGCCGACACGCCCCGCCTTGGCCGCCGCGGTACTCGTGGCGATCGCGTTGGGGTTGCTCGCTTGGGAAGGCGCCCGGCGCAATCCGACGGTAAGCACCCCGTCTCTCCCCCCGGTGCCGTTCCCCAAGCCGGTGGCCCAGGCGGGACCGCCGTTCGTCTCCTTCCAGGATCCGCGCACCAGCGTCGTGTCCGGGAACCCATATCCCTACGGCACGGCGTTCGTCGAACCGGCGAGCGTGCACCGCTAAGCCACTTTCGGACCGCGTTCCAACACTTTCTTCCTCCCTTGGCCGGCGATACCTTGCGTCGGTATGGCGGCGCTTTCCTTCGACGCGCTCCTGCGCGCGGTCAAGCGGGGCGACCCCGATCCCGTCTACTACCTGCACGGTGAAGAGGACGTCCTGAAACACGAGGCGGTGCGTGCCCTCGTGGATCGCGCCGTCGACCCTGGGGCACGCGATTTCAACCTGGACCAGCGCACCGCAACGGACCTGGACGCCGAAGCGTTGCACGCCCTGCTCAACACCCCACCGATGCTTGCCGAGCGCCGGGCGGTGGTGTTGCGCGGCGTGGAACAGCTCCGCAAGAAGTCCAAACCGCGCGACGCCCTCCTCGCCTACCTCGAGCGCCCGAGCCCGGCCACCCTGCTGGTGCTGGTACAGGGAGACGCCGAGGCGCCGGAGGCTGATCTCACCAGGCTCGCCACGACGGTATTCATCGAGCGGTTGCCGCCCGAGCGGGCCGTGCGCTGGGTGGCGCACGCCGCGGGAGAGCGGGAGCTCACGATCGAGCCCGGGGCCGCCGAACTCCTGGTGGAGGCGCTCGGCTCGGATCTCGGGGCGCTGCGGCAGGAGTTGGACAAGTTGGCGGTGTTGGTGCGGGGGCGCCCTATCGTGCCCGAGGATGTCGCGGCGCTCGTCGGCGTGCGGCACGGCGAGACGCTCCAAGATCTCGTCGACGCGACTCTTGCGCGCGAGCCGGCGCGCGCCGCACGGCTCGTGGAGCGCGTTCTTGCCCAATCGGGGATGACAGGCGTGCGCATCGTCAGCGCTCTCGGGACGGCGTTGGTGGGCGCGTCGCTGTCCCGGGCGGAGCTCGATCGCGGCACTCCCCGCGCTCGCCTCGCCGACGCGCTGTTCCGTCATCTGCTCGCCGCGCGGCCCTTTGGGCTGCGCGGCTACAAGATCGAGGCCGGGCAATGGGCCGAGTGGGGTGAGCACTGGAGCGCACCCAAGCTCCAGAGCGCGTTGCGTCTCGCCCTGGCGATCGACCGGGCGCTCAAGAGCACCGGCGTGTCCAACGAGGGCGGCTTGGTTCGGCAGCTCGTCCTGTCGCTCGCTGTGCGGGCGCGGGAGGCAGCGTGAGCGGCACGATTCGCCTCATCGTGGTGACGCTCGGCCTCGGAGCGCTGTGGCGGCCCCTCCCGGCCCAGTCTCGCTTTGACACACGACTGCAGGCGGCGATTGATCTCGCACAGGCAGGCCGCGCCGATTCAGCGCGGGCGCTGGTGCGCCAACTGCTCGCGACGTTGGCGGCGCAGGATCCGATCTACCCGCAAGCGCTGTTCGTGCAGGGGGGGATGCTCGCCCCCGACGCGTCGACGGCGGCTACCAGCCTGCAGCGTGTGGTGGTGGAATACGGGATGTCGCCGTGGGCAGACGACGCCCTGCTGCGGCTCGCGCAGCTGTTTGAGGCGCAGAACGACCCCGCTGGGGCGGTACAAGCGGTGGAACGGCTGCGGCGCGACTATCCGGACTCGCCTGTCCTCCCTCGGGCCCAGTTCGTGGGGGCGCGGGCGGCGTTCGACCTGCGAGACCCCACGCGGGGCTGCGGCTACGTCCGCGACGCCCTCGCCGGTGCCGGCGACGACGTCGAGTTCAAGAACCAGGTGAGCTTCTACGCGGCGCGCTGCGCCGTGCCCGAGGCGACGGCGTCGGTCCCGGATTCGACCCGCCGCGGGGCGCCGCGCTTTGCGGTGCAGGTGCTCGCGGGCAAGAGCGCTCCGCAGGTGGATCATTTGTTGACGCGCCTCAAGACCATGGGCTACGACGCGCACGTGGTGCGCGATTCGACCGGCTACTTCAAGGTACGCGTGGGCCGCTACGCGACGCGCGACGAGGCGCAGCGCGCCCTCGCACGGCTCAAGGTCCAGTTAGGCGGCCAGCCGTTCCTGGTGACGGAGCCATGACCCCGCAGGCGGCCCCCGGGACCGCCGGCCCGCCCGCCGCCGACACTCCCCTGATGCAGCAATACCGCGAGATCAAGTCGCGGCATCCGACCACCATTCTCTTTTTCCGGATGGGCGATTTCTACGAGATGTTCGAGGACGATGCCAAGCTGGCCGCGCGCGAGCTCGGCCTCACGCTGACCTCGCGGAACAACGGCGGCGCGGCCGAGGTGCCGCTCGCCGGCGTCCCCGTGAAAGCGGCCACAGCATACCTGCGGCGCTTGATCGCCAAGGGTCATCGCGTCGCCATCTGCGAGCAAGTGGAGGATCCCCGCCTCGCCAAAGGTCTGGTGCGCCGGGAGGTGGTGGAGACGCTGTCGCCGGGGGCGATCCTCGCCGACGACTGGCTGGAACGCAACCGCAACAACTTCCTCGTGGCCCTCGCCCCTCGGAACGACGCCGTCGGGCTGGCGGCGCTCGACCTCACGACTGGGGAATTCGCGCTGGAGGTGGTGGCGCCCGAAGAGCTCGCCGCCGCGCTGGCGCGCTACGAGGCGCCGGAGCTCGTACTGCCCGCCGCCACACCACCCCCGGCCGCGGCCGCCGGCTGCGCAACCGCGGAGCGGGAGGCGTGGGAGTTCGACCCCGAGCTCGCCCGGGAAGACCTGGTGCGAACCTTCGGACTCGCTTCGCTCGATGGTTTGGGAGTGGAAGCGAGTGACGCCCCAGCCCTCGGCGCCGCCGGTGCGTTGCTGCGCTACGCACGGGAGCTCAAGCCCGGAGGCTTGCCGCACCTGATGCGGCCCAGGCTCGTCCGCCGCGGCGATGTACTCCCGCTCGACGAGATGACACGCCGCAATCTGGAGTTGGTGGAGCCGTT
The DNA here is from genome assembly GCA_050733375.1 of Gemmatimonadales bacterium. Taxonomy (GTDB): domain Bacteria; phylum Gemmatimonadota; class Gemmatimonadetes; order Gemmatimonadales; family GWC2-71-9; genus DASTHG01. Next base: position 16,669 of record JBOHST010000284.1, on the reverse strand, counting down.
GCGCCCAGGCGCCGCCGGGGTCACGCTACTCGAGGTGATCGACCGCACCCTGACTCCGATGGGTGCGCGCTTGTTGCGCCGTTGGCTGCTCGCGCCGCTCGTCGATCCGCTCACCATCAACGCGCGACTCGACGCGGTTGATGTGCTGTACGCCGACATGCGCGGTCGGGACAGGCTGCGCGAAGCCCTCGACGGCGTGCGCGACCTCGAGCGGCTCGCCTCCCGAGCCGCGATGGGCCGCGCCGCACCGCGCGAGCTCGGGTCCCTGCGCGATTCGATTCTGCGGTTACCGGACGTGGCGGCCGCCCTCGACGCGCTCGAAGCACGTGAGCGCGCGGCGCGGCTCGAACGTGCCGCCGACGACCTGGACCAGCTTGCCGATCTCGGCGCGGAGCTGGAACGCGCCCTGGTGGAACGCCCCGCCGCGCAGGCGGCCGATGGCGACGCCATCCGCTCGGGGTACGACGCGGAGCTCGATGAGTTGCGCAATGTGCGCGACGGCGGCAAGCAGTACATCGCCGCGCTGCAGGCGCGCGAGCGCGAGCGCACCGGGATCGGCTCGCTCAAGGTGGGCTACAACCGCGTGTTCGGCTACTACATCGAAGTCACCCGTACCAACCTCGACCAGGTCCCCGCGGAGTACGAGCGGCGTCAGACGCTCGCTGGGGCCGAGCGGTTTGTCACGCCGGAGCTCAAACAGTACGAGGCCAAGGTGCTGGGCGCCGAGGAGCGCATCGTCACTCGGGAGGCGGAGTTGGTAGACGGCCTGCGCCGCCGCGTGGGGGAAGCGATCGCCCGGGTGCAGCGCACCGCCGCGGCCCTGGCATGTCTCGACGTCTGGGCCGGTCTCGCCGACGTCGCGCAGCGGGAGCGTTATGTGCGGCCGGAAGTCAACGACGCGTTCACGTTGTGGCTCGAGGGAAGCCGTCATCCCGTGGTGGAGCGCATGATGCCGCGCGAGACGTTCATGCCCAACGACGTTCGGCTCGATGAGGCCGGACGCGTCGTCCTGCTCACCGGCCCTAACATGGCCGGCAAGTCCACGCTGCTGCGCCAAGTGGGGTTGTGCGTGCTGCTGGCGCAGATCGGTTGTTTCGTTCCGGCGCGGCGCGCGGTGCTCGGAGTGGTGGACCGCCTGTTCACTCGCGTCGGCGCGTCCGACAATTTGGTGCGCGGCCAGTCCACGTTCATGGTCGAGATGAGCGAGACGAGCGCGATCCTGCACGGCGCCAGCGCGCGGAGCCTGGTGTTGCTGGACGAAATCGGCCGCGGGACCTCGACCTACGATGGTGTGGCGATCGCCTGGGCCGTGACCGAGTGCCTGCACAACCAGATCGGCTGCAAGACGATCTTCGCGACGCACTACCACGAGCTGACGCAATTGACCGAGGAGCTGGCCCACGCGCGCAATTTCAATGTCGCGGTGCGCGAAGCGGGAGAAACGATTGTGTTCCTGCACCGGCTTGAGCCGGGGGGCGCGGACCGCTCCTACGGCATTCACGTCGGCCGGCTCGCCGGGCTTCCGGGCCCGGTGGTGGCGCGCGCGTGGCAGGTGCTCAAGCTGCTGGAAGCGGGGCACCACGTGGCGGACCGCGTCATCCCCCTGCCGCCGGACGCGTCCCAGCTCGGCTTGTTTGGCGGAGAGGCGGGGCCGCATCCTGTGCTCGCCGAGCTGGCCAAGCTCGACGTCGACGCGCTGTCGCCGCGCGAGGCCCTGACCCGCCTCGCCGACTGGCAGCGGCGGCTCCAGGGGAACGCGTGATCCGCCGCGCGGCGGCATGCGTGCTGGCGGCGACCGCCTGCGGCGGCTCCGCCGCGCCGTCGAATTCCGCTGCCGCGCCGGCCGAAGAGCCGCCGGTGGCCTTGAACGCCGAGCCCGCCGTGCAATACCCTCCCGATTTGTACGACCAGCGGGTCGAGGGAGACGTCGTGTTGCGCCTGTTCGTCGACTCGACCGGTCAACTCGTGCCTGAGTCGACGCGGGTCGCCGAGTCGAGCGGGTTTCCATTGCTCGACTCCGCCGCGGTGAAGGGCGTCGCCCGGTTGCGCTATGCCCCGGCGCGGCGACACGGATTTCCCGTGGCAACCGCTTTCTTGCAGGCACTGGAATTCCGCCACCCGCGTGGTGGAGGCGCGCCCCAGGCGGCGACCGACAGTCGCCGGCAGCGGCCCGATCCGAGCGTCAGGTCGCGGGGCATCGACCGGACACCGCCGGATACCGCGAGAGCACGCCGGGATACCGGCGGAGCCGCGCCGGGTAGCACGCCGCCACCCCCGGCCCCGGCCCCGGACAGCGCCAAGGCTCGGCCGGACACGAATGGTCCCGCACGCTAAGCCTTACGCGAACGTCCTCGAGACCATCGGCTGGACCCCCCTCATTCGCTTGCAGCGGGTGACGCAGGGGATCCGAACGCCCGTATTCGCGAAGGCGGAGTTTTTCAATCCCGGCGGGTCGGTGAAGGATCGCATCGGACTTGCGATGATCGAAGCGGCGGAGCGCGACGGTCGCTTGAAACCTGGTGGGTTGATCGTCGAGGCGACGTCAGGCAACACCGGCATCGGGCTCGCGCTTGCGGCCGCCGTCAAAGGCTATCGCTGCGTGTTCACGATGCCAGACAAGATGTCCCAGGAGAAGGCCCGACTGCTGCGCGCGCTCGGCGCCGAAGTGATCATCACGCCGACGGCCGTCGCCCCCGATCACCCCGACAACTACATCATGAAGGGACGCGCCATCGCGGCGGCGCACGACAACGCGATCTTCGCCGACCAGCATTTCAATCCGGTCAACCCCGAGGTGCACTACCGGACGACCGGTCCCGAGCTGTGGTCCCAGACGGAGGGGAAGCTCACCCACTTCGTCTGCGCGCCCGGGACCGGCGGCACCGTGAGCGGGGCGGGACGCTACCTCAAAGAGCAGAACCCGAAGATCCGGGTGATCGCGGGTGATCCGGTCGGCTCGATCTACACGGAGTTCGCGGCTACGCACGAGAAAAAGGAAGGCGCACCGTACAAGGTGGAGGGGATCGGCGGCGACAAGATCCCGACCTCGCTGCACTTCGATGTGGTGGACGAGTGGATCGCGGTGAGCGACCGCGATGCGGTCCTGATGGCGCGCCGGCTGGCCCGGGAGGAGGCGTTGTTCACGGGTGGCTCGACGGGCGTGAACGTCGTGGCAGCGATCGAGGTCGCGCGCCGGCTGGATGACCCGAGCGCCTGCGTCGTCACCGTTCTGGCGGACACCGGAGAGCGGTACCTCTCGAAGGTCTACAATGACGAATGGCTGCGCGAGAACCAGCTGGTCGAGGCCGAGCGCCGCACGGTTGCCGAGCTCGTGACCCACAAAGATCACGGGGCGCCCCCGCTCGTGAGCGTCTCGCCGCAGGCCACCGTGCGGCAGGCGCTGAACCTGATGAGCACCTACAACGTGTCGCAGCTCCCGGTGCTGGACGGCACCGATGGCGTCGGCTCCGTCAGCGAGCAAGCGCTGATGGCGCGCGCACTCGAGGAAGCGGCGACCCTGGACCGGGCGGTTCGGGAGCTGATGGATCCTCCCTTCCCCGTCGTAGACACCGACTGGCCGCTGGACCGGCTGAGCGCCTTGTTGTCGCGCCAAACGCCCGCCGCGCTGGTGCGCCGCGACGGGAAGCTCGCCGGGATCGTCACCAGATACGACCTGCTGCATCAGCTCGCCGGCATCCGGTAATGCGGATCACGGTGCTGACCGGCGGCGCCACGCCGGAGCGAACGGTGGCATTCGCCGGCGCCGGGCAGGTGGTGCATGCGCTGCGCGGCAACGGGCATGACGTGTATGTGGTGGACATCGCGACGGGCCTGCTCACGGCGACGGACGAGCGTCGCCTGTTGGTACCCGAGGTCGGGCCGACGCCCCCGGCGTTCGACGAGCTCGCCGAGGGCGAGCGCCGAATGCTCACCGAAGGCCTGTCCGACCTGGCGGTGGTGCGCGGGGCGGACGTGTTGTTTCTCGTCTTGCATGGCGGCGCCGGCGAAGGCGGCATCCTGCAAGCGGTGCTCGAAGTGATTGGGATTCCCTACACCGGCTCGGGCCCCCTCGCGAGCGCCCTTTCGGTGGACAAAGACCTCTCCAAGAAACTGTTCCGCGCTGCCCGGATCCCGGTGCCGGAATGGTTCATGACGCCTCCGGCCGTGGAGCCGGCGGACGTCACCCGGGCGCTGGGGTGGCCGGTCATCGTGAAGCCGTCCAAACAGGGTTCGACCGTCGGCCTCTCCCTGGTCAAGCACCGTAAGGAGCTCGCCGCCGCGGTCGCGGAAGCGCGGCGCTGGGACGACGAGGTCATGATCGAGGCATTCATCCCCGGCCGCGAGATGACGGTGGGCATCCTCGGCGACCAGCCGCTCCCCGTCGGCGAGATCAAGCCCCGCCACGAGTTGTTCGACTACGAGTGCAAATACACGCCGGGGATGTCTGAGGAGAACTTCCCCGCGCAGCTCGAGACGGCGACCGCGCGGCAGCTCCAGGAGCTCGCCCTCGCCGCGCACCGGGCCCTGAAGCTCGGCGGATACTCTCGCATCGACTTCCGCCTCACGTCCGCCGGAGACATCTTTTGCCTGGAGGCCAACAACCTTCCCGGCGTCACCCGCACGAGTCTGTATCCGCAGGCCGCGGGCGCGGCCGGGATCGAATACCCCGAGATGTGCGAGCGTATCTGCCGTCTCGCACGGAACTTTCGAAACGAGCGCCGGGAATAACAGACATGGGCCCGGATCGCAGCGATGGCATCACTCCCTGGGTGCGGCGGCTCCTGGTCGCCAACCTGATCGCCTTCCTGCTGCAGCGCACCGTCTTCTGGGCGCCGCGCTTCCTGGCGGTGTACGGGTTCTCTCCGCTCGCGATGTGGTCGCGCCCGTGGACGCTCGTCACCTACCAGTTCATCCACGGCAGCATCCTGCATCTCGCGTTCAACATGGTCGCGCTCTTCTTCTTCGGCCCCCCGGTGGAGGCCCGGCTCGGCGCGCGGCGGTTCCTCGTCTTCTATTTGCTGTGCGGTATCGGCGGGGCGGCGCTGTCGGCGCTGCTCGTGCTGCTGGTCGGAGATCAACTGGTCGTCGGCGCCTCGGGCGCGGTGCTGGGCGTGACGGTCGCCTTCGCGTGGTACTGGCCCGACGCCCCGGTGTTGGTATGGCCGTTTCCGGAGCCGTTCGCGGCCAAGTGGCTGGTGACCTTCATGGTGGCGATTTCGCTCGCGCTCGCGTGGGTCGGCGCGGCAACCGGCGTGAGCAACGGCGTTTCCCACCTGGCCCACCTTGGCGGCATCGGGACCGCCCTCCTGATCCTGAAAACGCAAGACTGGCGCACGGCGCGGCACGAGCGCCGGCTGCGGCGCAGCGCTGTCCCCGGCGCGGTGGTCTCCTCGGCGGCACTCGTCGCCCGCTCGCACGACCCCGGGCCACGGTCCGGCGACGCGCGCAGCCGACCCGCCGAGCGCACCCAGGCGGAAATCGATCGCGTCCTCGACAAGATCTCGGCCAGCGGCATCACCAGCCTCACACCCGCGGAACGGAAGTTCCTGGCCGAGATGAGCCGCAGGATGCGCGACCGGACGTAAGCCGTGCAGATCGGTGCGCTGCTGCTCGCCCTCGCCGCGCAGGAACCCGCGTATGCGCGCGCCGAATCCTTGTTGGCCGCCCACGACCTGCCCGCCGCGCGGCGCGCGGCCGAGCACCTCGTCGCGGCATATCCCCGGGACGCCCGCGCGCGTATGATCCTGGGCCGCGTGTGGCTGGCGTGGCCGGTCATCGGACGCTACAACGCCCTGTCGGAATTCCGCGTCGCGACGAAGCTCGCCCCCGACGACCCGCGGCCGCTATATTGGCAGGTCCGCGTGGGCCAGTACCTCGGGAGCGACGACGGCGAGGTGGTCGTGCGCGAGGCGATCCTCAGGATCTTCCGGCTCACGCCGGACTACGAGGACTGCTGGGCGCTGTTCGCGCAGATCTATCACAACGAGAACATCTGGCGCCGTGCCGACCAGGCGCTCGCGCATCACCCCGACGACGTCATCGCGCTCGAGCGCCGGGCGGTGATCGCGCTCGCGTTGGAAGAGCCGGGGCGCGCCGACTCACTCGCCGCGCTGGTGCTGGCGCGTCGGACACCGCACCTCCCATCCTACCTGTTGCGTGCCGAATCAGCGTTCCAGGCCCGTCGCGATGCCGCCGGGTACGCGTGGTACGACTCGGCGCTGGCCTACGCTGATCTGGACTCTACCGGGGCGTTGTGGGCTCAGGTCTGGTTGATCGCCACTCCCGCCGAAGGCGCGCGCGCGCACGGCACCCTCCCTGGAGACCGTCGCCGCTACTTCGATGGGTTCTGGGGGAAGCGTGACCCCAATCTCCTCACCCCCGAGAACGAGCGGATTGCCGAGCACTTCCGCCGGCTCGCCTACGTACGGCGCATGTTCCACCTGCTGCACCCATGGGCCAGATACCATCACTCCGTCCCTGCCCGCACGCTGCAGGCGTACGGCGACCGGGTCCACCTGCAGCAGCTCGTCGAGTCATTGCCGGGAGTGGTCAGCCGGCCCGCCGATAGCGCGCTGCTCGCGACGCGACTCGGCCCGCGGGCGGCGGTGGGGAAAGGCGAGGATCTCCCGTTCCGGACCGGGCTCGACGGGCGCGGGCTGCTTTGGATCCGACACGGGCCGCCGGACGTACGCTTGGCCGGCATGCTCGATCCAAAACGCTTGGTGCCGGGAATGCCGCTCGGCGAGTCCTGGATCTATGTGATGCCCTGGGGCGACGTGGTGTTGGGCTACGGCTCGCCGGGCGGCGGCGACACACGCTCCCTGCTGTTCACGAGCCGCCAGCGCGAGGGCCGGCGTCGACTGATGGAGTCCGACCGCACCACCATTCCTGCCACCTTGGCGGCCCGGGGCTGGAGCGCCTTTTTCAAGAGCGACGCCGCCGGCAACACCGATCTGTACGTTCGCACCCAGCCCGAAACAGCTGCCGTGGTGCTCTGGGACACGGGTGGCGCCGGGGAAATCGTCCGTGCAGCAGGCGCCGGCGTGCTGTCGGTCAGTGCCCCGCCCGGGCTGTACGCCCTCGGCCTCGACGTGGACTCCGCGGGAGCGTTGGGGCGCGTTCGACAGCCGGTCCGGCTCCCCCGCTTCTCCTCGAGCACCCTGGGCCTCTCGAGTCTGGTGCTGGCCCGAGGGGATACCCTCCCGGACCGGGCCACGGCGCTTGAAGGGATGACGGCGGAGCTCGTCTATCCCGCGGGCCGCTCGCTCGCCGCCTATGCCGAGGTCTATGGCCTGACCCGTGATGGGCGGGATCGGGCGACCTATCGCGTGCGCTACAGCTTCGCGCCGTTGCGCTCGATCGTGGCGCGCGTGTTCGGCGGTGGATCGCCGGTGGTGTTCGAATTCGAGCGTCAGAGCGCGTGGCACGGGACGATCCCCGAGCGGCTGGTGATCGAGCCGGGACGACTCCCGCGGGGGCGCTACCGGGTGACGCTGGCGGTGACCGACGTTCCGTCGAATGTCAAGTCGGAAACGGTCGCGGTGGAGATCACCATCCGCTGAGCAGACTTGTCCGGCCGGGGCATCGTTCCCAAATTGGGTGGCAACCCGGTCCATGCTCATCAATCTCGTTCCCGAGTTTCTCACCTGCCTGGCCGCGCCGGATCCGGTGGCGGCCTACCACTCCTACCTCGAACGTCACCAGCCGGCCCTCGCGAGCTACTGGCACAATTACGTCCTCGACCTCGAGTCGCCTCACGCCGAGCGGGTGATCGGGGACACGCTGCGTGCCGAGCGGGCGGACTTGCTGCGGCTACTCGAGGACGTGGACGTCGCACGCATCGCCGAAGACGCGCTGACGCGCTCGCGGGAGCAGCTGGAGGCCGATTGCCCGGTGGATCTCTACCTCATGGTTGGCGTCGGCGCCGCCAACGCCGGGGAACTTGTGGTCGATGGGCGCGGAATCGCGTTCGTGTGCCTGGAGCATTTCACCGGCCGGGCGAATCCCGACACCAACGGCTTGGGGTTGGCACCCCACCTGTTGCCGTTGTGGATCGCTCACGAGGTAGCACACGCGGTGCGTTACACCTCGCCGACCAGCAAAGCCGAGTTGCGGCGCCTCGTGACGGAGGGGGGCGGAGTCTACGACTACTGGACCACGGGCAGCCGCGCCAGTTTACGCGAACTACTGGTCAACGAGGGACTGGCCGTTGCGGCATCGCAGGCGGTGGCACCGGGATTCGAGCCGTGGGAGTACTTCGGCTACAGTCGCCGCCAATACCGCCGCGTCCGCGAGCTGGACACCTTCCTGCGGCGGGCAGCGGCACCCGAGCTCGACCGGAGTGGGTTGGGACTGCGCTTACGGTTTCTTTCCGGTGGGATGAGCCCCGCGTCACGGCTTGTCGGGGGCAAGGTGCTTCCCGAGCGATCGGGGTACTACCTCGGGCAGCGGCTGGTGGAGAACCACTTAACCGACCGCGGCTTGGCGGCCTGCGTTCGGGCCCCGGCCCAGGACTTTCAACCGGCGGAGGACCGCAGCTTGGGGATTCAAACGGCATGAGCCAACGCGGCGCTGTGGTGGAGCGACGGCACAATCACACCCTGCGGGAGCTGCTCGAAGAGCTGGTCGGCCTGGCTCGCGACCTCGCCCGCCGGAGCCGGGGCTTGAGCCCGGAAGCGCTGGACCAGGCGCAGGAGCGTCTGGAATGGCTGGCGAACGAGATCGGGCGAGAAGCCGCGAGACTCGAGCAGCCGCAATAACCGCGCCGAGCGCGGTCCCGCGGGTTATCTTGGCTCCATGAGGGGTTCACGCGGCGAGTTCAAGGTGTCGGTGCGCAAGGAGGACCTGGTCTTCGCCGCCGCGCACTTCATCACGCTGCCGGGACATCGCTGCGAATCGCTGCACGGCACAACTATCGCGCGGCGGTCGAACTCCATGGCGAGCTCGAGCCCGAAGCATGGTACGTCTACGACTTCGTGGCCTTGAAACAGCTGATGCGCCAACTCACCAACGAGTTGGACCACAAGTTGCTGCTCCCCACCACGAATCCGTCAGTCTCCGTGCAACAGCGGCCCGGCACCACGGCTGTTTCCTATGACGGCGTCCAGCGCTACAGCTTTCCCGCCGGTGACTGCGTGCTGCTCCCCATCCCCAACACGACGGTCGAAATGCTGGCCCAGGATCTCGCCGGCCGGGTGCGCGACGCACTGAAGGCCACCGGCGCAGCACACCTCACGAGCATCCAAATCGAGGTCGAAGAGAATTTCGGACAGTCGGCGACGTATCGAGAGGAGTTGGCTTGGGATTGATGGCTCAGGAAACCCCACTGACTGACGCGGAGATCCGCGAGCGACTCGGCTCACTCCCGGGATGGCGCCACGACGATGGCGCGATTCGCCGGGCGTACAAGACCGACGGCTGGCCCACGACGCTGATGCTCGTCAACGCGATTGGGTTCTTCGCGGAGGCGGCCGATCACCACCCCGATCTGAAGGTCAGTTGGGGGTCGGTGGAGGCGCTCAACACGCACAGCGCTGGCGGAATCACGGAAAAGGATTTCGAGCTGGCCGCGTCTGGTCGAGCGGACCGCGTTGTGGCGCCCCGGGGAAGGGAGCGCATTCCGAGGAACGCCGAAGAAGTTCGTCGCGAAGGACAGCCAGTAGCATCGCACCCCGCTCACTTCCCGACGCAGAAACTGGCGAACACGCGGTCCAAGACGTCCTCCGGCGTGACCACGCCGATCAAGTCGTCCAGCGCGCCGACCGCCGCCCGCAGGTGCGTCGCCGCCGCCGCCGCGTCCACGCCGTGCGCGCGGGCGGCGTGGAACGCCTCGAGCTCGGTCGCCGCCAGTTCGAGCGCAGACCGGTGGCGCGCCCGGGTCACGACCGGCTCGACCTCGCCCAATCCCACCAATCGCCCGAACGCTGCTTGCGCGAGACGGCGCCGGAGGTCGGCAAGCCCTTCGCCGGTGACGGCCGAGACCGGAATCTGACGCTCTGAGCCGGATCGCGACGTCGCCATGTCGGCTTTCGTCTGCACGAACACCACGGGCACCTCGAGCTGCGACAGGAACTCCTCACGGCCGGGGCCTGGCGCCTCCTCACAGAACAGGACCAAGTCCGCTGCCGCCAGATACTTTCGGCTCACCTCGATGCCGATCTTCTCGATGCGATCTTCGCTGTCTCGCAGCCCCGCGGTATCGACGAGTCGGAACGGAAACCCTTCCAGCACGGCGTGGGCCTCGATGGCGTCTCGCGTCGTTCCCGGAATCTCGGTCACGATGGCGCGCTCGCTGCCGAGCAGGGCGTTGAAGAGCGAGGACTTCCCGGCGTTCGGCCGCCCGGCGATAACGACCAGCGCCCCGTCATGCAGGCGCTCTCCTTCCGGCGCGGTCTCGAGCAGGCGCGCGACGCGATCACGCGTATGCCGCCAGGCGCGCTCGATCCGTTCCGGGCTCAGCGGACCCTCATCCTCCTCGGGGAAATCGATCTCGTAGGCGATCAGAGCCTCGAGCTCGAGGATCTCGCCCCGCAGGGCTTCGAGACGCCCGGAGAGTCCCCGATCGAGTTGTTGCAATGCGCGGCGCCGCTGTGCAGACGCCCCGGCCTCGATGAGGTCCGCCGTGGCTTCCGCTTGGAGCAGGTCCATTTTGCCGTTGAGCACCGCGCGACGGGTAAACTCGCCCGGGCCGGCCGGGCGGGCCCCGGCGGCGACCAACGCGGCCACCGCTTCGGCCGGGACGAGGAGGCCCCCGTGCGTCGAGACCTCGACCACATCCTCACCGGTGTAGGAGCCTGGTCCGTGGAAGCAAACGGCGAGCACATCGTCGATGGGCTCGCCGGTGACAGGATGGTGGAGGCGCGCCCGCTGCACGACGCGTGACCTATCTGGGTGGAACGGCCGCAGCACGCGCCCGGCGAGATCGAAGGCACCCCGCCCCGAGAGACGGATCAGTGCAAGGGCGGCGCGGCCGGGAGACGTCGTGAGGGCGACGATCGGGTCGGACAGCACTCCGGCTTCCCGGCGCTCCTCGGTCGCCTCAGGAGGCGCCGGGGGCGCGCACCTGCACCGCCATGCGGCGCCGGGAGATCTGCCACTGTTGCGGCAAACTGATCAGGTTCTGCACCGCATAGTACAGGTTCAACCCCGACGCGAGCTTCAGGAACACGAACGTGAGCACCGCGGGCAGCACATACAACAACATCTTGGCTTGCGGATTGGGCGGCAGACCACGCTGGCCGATCTTCGAGACCGCGAACATTGACAGCCCCATCACGACCGGGATGATGTAGTAGGGATCGTGGCGCGCCAGGTCCGGCAGCCACAGGAATGGCACCCCACGGAACTCGATCGTGTTCGAGAACACGAAGAACAGCGCCAGCAGGACCGGCATTGGGAGCAGCATGGGCAGGCACCCGCCGAGCGGATTCACCTTGTGCTCCTTGTACAGCTTGAGCATCTCGCGCTGCAGTTTTTCGGGCTCGCCCTTGTAGCGCGTCTGAATCTCCTGCATCAGCGGCTGCACCGCCTGCATGCGCATTTGCGATTCCATCGCCCGCGCCTGCAGCGGCCACAGCAGCAGCCGGATCAGCACCCCGAAGAACACCAACACCCAGCCGTACGCGAGGCTCAGCCGTTCGTGCATCCAAAAGAGAATCTTGACGACCACCAGCGACACCGGGTGAATGATCGGACGGAAGAACGACCATCCGTAGGGGTTCGCGTCGTCGAGGCCGTGGCCGAGACTGGCGAGGCGGCGGTGCTCGAACGGCCCGATGTACACGTCGTAGCGGAATGTCCCCACCGGCGGCAGCGCGAGCGTGGTGACGACGTGCGCCCGCGTAGCGAGCGCCGCTGTCCGGCCGCCGAAGAACGAGCTCACCGCCACCGGCGTGCGCTCGGCCCCGGTCACAACCGCCCCGACGAACGGCCGCTCGTTCTGCCCCGGCGCGAGCACGGCCGCGAAGAAGTACTTCGATTTCACCGCGATCCACTCGAACGGGCCAGCCAACTCCGCCCGCTCACCAGGATCGAGAGAGGCAAACGTCAGTTTCTCGGTCTTTGTCGCCTTGGTCACCACCGCGTATTCGTTGTAGTCCGTGAGCGGGTCGGCCTCCACCGAGCGCAGGCCCTGGCCCATGTCCAACACCAACACCGCCCCGAGCCCGCCAAGGCCATCGATGCGGCCCTCGACCGCGAAGCGGTAGTCGTCCCGCGTAAAGTGATAGGTCAGGGTTACCCGACCGGAGCCGATCGGCGCCGTGAACGTGAGCGCCGTGTCGCCGCCCGCCACGGCGAGCCCGGGGCGACTCGGAACGAACGTCAGGTCGGCGAGGGACACCGTATCCGATCCCACCACCAGACGCTCGGCAAACAGCGGCCGGCCTTCGGGGACCAGCTCCACGCGGCGCGCCGAGTCCGCCGAGGCAAATGACTGATACTGCTGCAACTCGACCGAGACGAGCTGGGCCCCCCGAGTCGTGAACCCGAGACGGGCCACCGGGTTCGTCACCCACACCGTATCCGCCGGGATTTGCGGGGATGGTGCCGGGTCGACTGGGCTCCCGGTCGGGATCCGGCCGGAGGGGGGGAGGCTGGGCGGAGGAGTGGGCGGCCGAGCGTCCGTGGCGCTGCTGTCCGTTGGCCTAGCCGGCGGCCTGGCGGTCCGCTTGGGTGGAAAGAGGATGCCCGGCAGCACTGCCACGATGAGCATCAGGGAGACGGCCAGAATAACGCGTCGCTGATCCACAGGTTCGTCCTAGGGGACCGGGTCGTAACCACCCGGGTGGAACGGATGGCACCTCAGGATACGTTTCAACCCCAACCAACTTCCCCGGAGCGCGCCGTACCGCTCCACCGCTTCGTGGGTGTAGCGTGAGCAGGAGGGGGTGAAGCGACACTGCGTGAACATCAGATGCGACAGCGTCGACTGGTACCCGCGAATCAACCCCATGACCAGTAGCCGCGGCCAGCGGCGAGGGTTCATCGAGGGATCCCGCCGGCCGCGTCCGCCAATTCGGCGCGCAGCACTGCGAAACCGGCGCTGTACGCCGCGGGTTTCGCCCGCACCACCACATCGACAGCGGGCAGCGTGTTGATGAGCTCGCGCCGCAGAATCTCGCGCACACGCCGCCGCAAACGATTGCGGGCCACCGCGGTCTTTCCGAAACGGGGAACGACGATCCCGGTCCGCGCGTGGCCCTGCGTGTTCGGCCGCCAGGCGATATCGAGATGGCGCATGCGCACCCGGCGTCCTGTTTCCCAGCAGTGCGACAAATCTGTTCCGCGCGTGAGTCGCGCGCGCGGACGGTACCGCTCGTCCGTCAGCGGCTCCGGTGCTTCGAGGGGAGCTTCACCGTGAGACGCTTGCGTCCCTTCTTGCGCCGCCGGGACAACGTCGCGCGCCCCCATCTGGTACTCATGCGCGCGCGGAATCCATGCTTGTTGATGCGGCGTCGATTGCGCGGGCGGTACGTCGGCTTCCCCATAGTGTCCCCGTGTAAGGCGGGGAAACCTACACGTCGTGGCGTGGCCGTTCAAGGTTGACTTTTCCACATGGTGCCCGTAGTTTCGGCCCGCCCTTGCAGAACGTCCTACCTCATTAGCGTCATTGATGGAGCACGCAGCGAAAGACGCCTGGAAGCGCCTCCTCGACGAGGCGCGACGTGAACTACCTGAGGCCACGGTGCGCACCTGGCTCGAACCCGCGGTGCCGCTGGGGCTCGAGGACGGGCGTCTTGTGCTCGGAGCGCCCGACCAATTCGCCGCCGAGTGGAACGACACCAAGCATGCGCCGCTCCTCGCGCGCGCGGCGGAGCGTGTGTTCGGCCGGCCGACGGCCGTGGTCTTCCGCGTGCTCGAGGATCGGCAACAGCGGCCCCAGATGGATTTTTTCGTCGCACCCAAGCCTTCTCCACAGGCCATGGCGAGTGCGACGACGCCGCTCAACGAGCGCTACACCTTCGAGAGCTTCGTTGTCGGGAAATCGAACGAGCTCGCGGCCGCCGCGGCACACGCTGTGGCGGAGGCGCCGGGGCGAACCTACAACCCGCTCTTCATTTACGGCGCCACTGGCCTTGGCAAGACGCACTTGATGCAGGCGATCGCGCACGCGGTCCTGAAGCGAAATCCGGAAACGCGGCTGCTGTACGTGGGTGCCGAGCAGTTCATCAACGAAGTGATTGAGAGCATTCAGGCCCGGACGATGCCGGAGTTCCGGCGTCGCTATCGCAACGACATCGACCTGCTCTTGGTTGACGATGTGCATTTCCTCGAAGGCAAGGAAATGACGCAGGACGAGTTCTTTCACACGTTTAACGCGCTCTTCGAGGGCCGCAAGCAGATGGTGTTGACCTCGGATCGGCCGCCGAAGGAAATCCCTGGACTCGAGGACCGGCTCATTTCTCGGTTCGAGTGGGGAATGGTGGCCGACATTGGGCAACCGGACCTCGAGCACCGCATCGCAATTCTCCGGAAAAAGGCGCACCAGGACCACCTGGAGCTCACGATCCCGGACGACGTGTTGCGGTTCATCGCCGAGCATGTGCGCTCGAGCGTCCGCGAGCTCGAGGGCTGCATCATCAAGCTGCTGCTGTTCGCTTCCCTGAAGAACCGCGAAGTGACGATCGAGCTGGCCCGCGAAGCCCTGGCCGACAAGATTCGCCAGGGGGAGGAGAGCGCCTATCCTGGGCCCGCGACGCCGAGTATCGACCGTGTGCAGGAAGTCGTGGCGCGGCGATGGGGGGTCACCCCCGAGGGCCTGCGCTCCAAGGCCAGAACCAAAACGTTGACGATCCCCCGGCAGGTCGCCATGTACCTCGCTCGGGACATGCTGGGTATGCAGTTGGTCGAAATCGGCCAGGCATTCGGCGGCCGCGACCACTCGACCGTGATCCACAGCGTGGACAAGGTCGAACGGCAGATGATGCGCGACCGCACGTTCAAAGAGCGGATTGAAATGGCGCGCCAGGAGTTGTCCGCACTGTAGCCCACATGCGGTGCGGGAAATGTGGGCGCGGTGGGGGCGTCGACGACGGATGTGGGGACGTGGGGAAAATGCCGCGCTGCCCAACAGTGGCCCAACATCGGATTCGTGGGTGAAGCGCATGCCAACCCAGCGGTTGACTGGAGCGACCCACATTTCCCGATGCTCTACTACTACTACTAGTATTTCTATATCAGTATAGCAGTAGGATTCATACCATCCAACAACATCGAGAATTCGGACCGAATGGCATGAAGTTCACGATCACGCGGGAACAGCTGCAAGAGGGACTCACGGCGGTCGCCGCGGCGATCCCCGCGAAGACGACGCTCCCGGTGCTGTCCAATGTGCTGGTGGAGGCCACGAAGCAAGGGCTCCGCCTGTCCGGCACCGATCTGGACATCGCGGTCAGCACCACGGTGTCGGCCGACGTGGATGCCGAAGGCGCAGCTACCCTGCCTGCCAAGAAGTTGAGCGACATTGCGCGTGAGCTGCCCTCCGCTCCGATCCGGTTCACCGGCGCCGGTGAGCAGCGGGTGGCGATCGAATGCGGGCGGGCGCGCTTCAAGCTCCTGGGTCTGCCACGCGAGGAGTTTCCTTCCTTCCCAGCCGTGAAGTTCGATAAGGCCTGGAAGGCGAGCGCCGGTGTCGTGCACAAGCTCGTGGCGCACGTGGCGTTTGCCGCGTCGACCGAGGAGAGTCGCCCGATTCTGAATGGCGTGCTGTGGGAGCTGCGGCCGGACCGGATGCGGATGGTCGCGACCAACGGCCACCGTCTGGCCAAGATGGACGTCCCGGCGAGCGGTGGCTCGACCGCCGACTTGATCGTGCCGCCCAAGGCGCTGGAGCAGATCCGTCGGCTGTTTGGACCCGAAGACGCGCTGGAGGTCGCCAAGAGCGACAACCACATCGGCTTCCGCGCCGGCGGGAAGCTGGTCTACTCGCGTCTCATCGAGGGGCCCTACCCGAACTACGAGCAGGTCATCCCACGCGAAAACGACAAGTCCGCCACGGTGGACAAGGCGGCGATCAGCGGAGCGCTACGGCGCATGAGCGTGGTGGCGAGCGATCAGACGCACCGCATTCGCCTCGGCTTCTCCGGCGGGTTGGTCAAGTTCTCCGTGCAAACGCCGGACCTCGGCGAAGCGCAGGACGAGCTCGCCGTGACCTACGAGGGGGAGGCGCTCGAGATCGGCTTCAACGCGACGTACCTGCTCGAGATCCTGAAATACATGCCCACCGACGAGGTGCGCTTCACGTTCAAGGCGCCGGAACGGGCCGCCACGATCGAGCCGGTGGGGTGGGACGATCCGGCGAGCTATCTGGCGCTCGTGATGCCGTTGCGCCTGGTGGACTGAGGTCGCAACGGCCCCTACGTAGTATCGCGCGTCGTATCTCGCGTTGTATCACGCACGCTATCGGGGGCGGGCGGCGTCGCCGTGTCCGGCGGCAACGGGATCGTCAACGTGTCCTGCATCAGGCTGTCGATCACTGGCGGCACGATCGGCGGCAAGAACTCTGGCACCGGGATGCTGTCGAACTCCTCCTCAGGCGGGATGTACACGTCCACTCCGTGGTAGCGTGCGAGAATGAGATCGCGGCGGTGCAGCATCCGGCCGGAGCGGTAGGCAGGGTTGGATCTGAGGGGAAACGGGAGCGTCGCCGCGAGCGCCGCCGCCTGGGCTT
>JBOHST010000283.1:0-4644 GCA_050733375.1 Gemmatimonadales bacterium | reverse complement strand
AGCCGGCGCCGCGCGCGGCGCGGCCCGGGCGGCCGCCGAGCTCGACCGGCTGATCCATGAGCGCGTGCGACTCGGCATCGTGTCCGCGCTCGCCGGCGTCGAGCGGCTCAGCTTCAACGAGCTCAAGTCGCTGCTCAAGGTGTCCGACGGCAACCTGAGCGTGCACGCGCGCAGGCTGGAGGACGCCGAGTACATCGATTGTTCCAAGTCGTTCGATGGCCGTGTGCCCAGGACCGAATACCGGCTGACCGGCGCGGGCCGGCGGGCGCTGGAGCGCTATCTCGACCACATGGAAGCGTTGATCCACGCAACCCGATAGCCTCGCCCCTGACCCCCGCCGCTGTCGGGCGGGGGAATGAGTGGCGAGGCATTTTTTTTGGAGAGGGACTTTATGATACAAAGTACTCTGCATGTCGCGATCGTCATGGACGGCAACGGCCGCTGGGCCGAGCGACGCGGGTTGCAGCGCGTCGCCGGGCACCGCGTCGGCGCCGCGGCCGTGCGCCACGTCATCGAGACGGCGCCCGAGCAGGGCATCAGCGCGCTCACGTTGTTCGCCTTTTCGGCGGACAACTGGAAGCGTCCGGCGAGCGAGGTGGCTACCCTGATGCGGCTGCTCGCGCGGCACCTGCGCACCGAAACGCCACGCTGCGTCGCCAACGGGGTGGTGCTCCGCATCATCGGCCGGCGCGACCGGCTTCCCGGCCCGCTCGTTGAAGCGATCGACAAGGCGCAAGCGGCGACGGCCGGCGGCACACGGCTCGAGCTGCGGATCGCAGTGGACTATTCGTCCCGCCACGCTATCGAAACCGGACAGCTGCTCCCCGACGTCGATCTGCTGATCCGCACCGGCGGCGAGCACCGGCTCTCCGATTTCCTGCTGTGGGAGTCCGCCTACGCCGAGCTGTATTTCACCACCACGATGTGGCCGGATTTCGGCGCCGCCGATCTCGCGGCCGCCATCAGCTGGTTCCACGCCCGCGACCGCCGCTTCGGCGGCCTCAAGGAGACCGCATGATCACCGACAGCCTCGGGCCCATCTCGTTCGGCCTGTTCATCCTCGCCGTGCTTGGCACATTCGCCCTCGGCGCTGCGTTCGTCCTGGCGCTGCTGCTTAAGAAGCCAGTGTGGACAACATGGATTCTGCGGATCGAGGTGGCAGGGCTCGCGCTCTATGCCGTCCTGTTCCTCCTCGCCTCGTTCACGAGTAAAACACGGGAGCTCGCGGTCGGGGAAGAAAAGCATATCTGCGAGGTGGATTGCCACCTCGCCTACGCCGTGACCGGCGTCCAAACTGCTCGGCAGTGGGACGGGAAGACGGCCCAGGGCACGTTCTACGTCGTTACGGTGCGGGTGCGCTTCGACTCGAACACCATCGCGCGATGGCGTCCGCGCGATTTGCCGCTGCTCCCGAACGGCCGTACGGTTGCCTTGCTCGACGGCCAAGGGCGGCGCTACCCCGCCCCGGTCGCCGCGCTGGGGCGGCGGCTCATCCCAGGCGAGGAATACTCCACCGAGTTCGTGTTCGACGTCCCGCCCGACGCGACCAATCCGCGTCTCGTGCTCGCGAGCGGGGACTGGCCCACGCGCTTGATGATTGCGCACGAAAACGCCTTCCTGCACGGAAAGCTGTTGTTCCGGGTGCCGGCATGAATATCGTGGCCCTGCCGTCCCGGACGCGACTCGGGTTGACCATTCTGGGGCTGGCCGTTCCCCTTGGCGTGCTCGGCGACCAGCTGCTGCGCGCCGTTCCGTGGGGGCTCAATCTGACCGTGTGTGTGGTGGCGCTCGTCGCCGCCGGGGCGTGGCTGGTGCACCGCCACCGCATCCCTGTGTCCGCCGACGCGCCGTGGCTCGCTCTGAGCGTGTTGCTATGCGCGGCGGCGTTCGTGCGGCGCGATTCGCTCACTCTCAAGGCGCTCGACCTGGTGGCCCTCGCTGTCGCCCTCGGCTTCGCGGCCCTCGCGGTGCAGGGCGCCTCGGTGCGGCTGCGCGGCATCTCGGCGTACGCCATCGCGACCTGTGCCGCAGCCGCGCACGCCTGGTTCGGGGCGCTGCGGCTCGTGTTCGGGGACATCGCCTGGGGAACACTCCCGGCGCGCGGACGGTGGCGCGAGCTCGGCGCCGTGGGGATCGGGTTGGCGATCGCGGCGCCGCTGTTGCTCGTATTCGGCGCCCTGCTCGTCTCCGCGGACGCAACGTTCGAGTCGCTCGTGACGAGCGTCCGGTTCGACGTGCGCAACGCCGCGAGCCATGTCTTCTTCGCCGGTGTATGCGGCGGCCTCGTGGCCGGCTACCTCCGCGGCGCGATCCTCGGCGGCGCCGAGGTCGCGGCGCGCGGCGAGCGCTTGTCGCCACCCGGCTTGCCGTTCGCGACGACCGCCACCGCACTCGGAGCGCTCGACCTGCTGTTCCTGCTGTTCGTGGCCGGTCAAGCCGGCTGGCTGTTCGGCGGCGCGCGCACCATCGCCGAGACGACGGGCCTCACGATCGCCGAGTATGCCCGCCGCGGGTTTTTCGAGCTGGTCACCGTTGCCGCGCTCGTGCTCCCGTTACTCCTCGTAGCC
Source organism: Gemmatimonadales bacterium (assembly GCA_050733375.1). Classification (GTDB taxonomy): domain Bacteria; phylum Gemmatimonadota; class Gemmatimonadetes; order Gemmatimonadales; family GWC2-71-9; genus DASTHG01. The sequence goes on along the minus strand of JBOHST010000283.1, from coordinate 2,077 downwards.
GACTGGGTAACCGAGCGCGACACGCCGCAGCAGCGCACCTCGTTTCGCGCGCTCGCTACACTCACCGTGCTGCTGGTCGTCGCGCTGATGGGCTCCGCACTCCTGCGCATGGTGCTCTACGTACAGGCGTTCGGCCTGACCGAGCAGCGGTTCTACGCGACCGCCTTCATGGTCTGGCTGGCCGGCGTGTTCGGCTGGTTCATCGGGACGGTGCTGCGCGGCGCCCGGGCGCGGTTCGCTTTCGGAGCGCTGGTGCAGGCGATGGCGTTGCTGGCCGGGCTGCATCTCCTGAACCCCGATGCGTTCATCACGCGCGTGGACGCCGCTCGCGCGGCGGCGGGGAGGCCGTTCGACGCCGCCTACGTCGCCGGTGAGCTCTCGGCCGACGCCGTGCCCGCGCTGCTCGAGGCATTGCCGCGCCTCGGCCCCGCCGACCGCCGGGACGTGGCCCAGCGGCTCCTGACCCGCTGGGGCGCCGCGTCGTCGCGTGGGTGGCGCTCGTGGAACTGGGCCGAGTCGCGGGCGCGAGCGCTGGTGCAGGCGCAGCGCGACGCGCTCACGTCGATTCCCGCATCTCCTCCGCCACGGTGACAGGGGAACCCGCCCCACACTAGTTTTCCGCAGGCTCGCCCCTGGAGATCGGGTGACACTGCGCATCGTTCAGGTCGACGCGTTCACCACCACGCCGTTTGCCGGCAACCCCGCCGCCGTGTGCGTGCTCGCCCACGCCGCCGACAAGCGCTGGATGCAGCATGTCGCGCGCGAGATGAACCTGGCGGAAACAGCCTTTCTGTTCCGCGAGAACGACGCGTGGAACCTCCGCTGGTTCACCCCGACCGTCGAAGTCGCGCTCTGCGGCCATGCCACGCTCGCGTCCGCCCACGTGCTGTGGCAGGAAGGCCATCTGCAGGCGGGCGCTCAGGCCCGGTTCGACACCCTGAGCGGCCGACTCACCGCCGACCAGCGCGGTGAGTGGATCGAAATGGATTTCCCCGCCCAGGTCGCCCATCCGGCCACGCCACCGGACACCCTGCTGGACGCGTTGGGCGTCGTGGGGACATACATAGGAAAGAACAGCACAGACCACCTCGTCGAGGTGGAGCACGAGGCCCAGGTGCGGGCCTTGCAACCCGATTTCCACCGCCTGCGCGCGCTGCCGATGCGCGGAGTGATCGTCACCAGCCGGGCATCCTCCGGCACGTTCGATTTCGTCTCGCGCTTCTTCGCCCCCGGCGCCGGGGTGGACGAGGATCCCGTAACCGGCTCCGCGCACTGCTGCCTCGCGCCCTATTGGGCGGCACGGCTCGGGAAGACGAAGCTGGTCGGCTATCAGGCGTCGCCGCGCGGCGGCGTGGTGACCGTCCGGACCGCCGGCGACCGCGTGATTCTCGGTGGCCAGGCGGTGACGGTGTTGCGAGGCGAGTTGGTGACGTGATCTCCGCTCGCGGCCTCTCGCGTTCGTTCGATGGGGTCCCGGCCGTCGAATCGCTCAGCTTCGAGGTCCCGCCGGGCTCCTTGTTCGCCCTGCTCGGCCCCAACGGCGCCGGCAAGACCACGACGGTGCGGATGCTGATGGGCCTGATCGCCCCCACGGCGGGAAGTGCCACGGTCGCCGGGTATCGCCTGGGGGCGGGCGATGAGGCGGGACGGCTGCTGCGTCGGGCCTGCGGCCTGCTCACCGAAGCGCCTGGCTTCTACGACCGCATGTCGGCGCGCGACAACCTGCAGTTTTTCGGCCGCTTGTACGGCATCCCCGCGCGCACCCTCGCGCAGCGGATCGACCACTACCTCCAGCTGCTCGAGCTGTGGGACCGACGCGACGACGCGGTCGGCACCTACTCCAAGGGAATGAAGCAGCGCCTCGCGATCATCCGCGCGCTGTTCCACGATCCCAAGGTGGTGTTCCTCGACGAGCCGACCGCGGGGCTCGACCCTGAGGCCGCGCTCGAAGTCCGAGAGCTCATCGCCCGACTCAAGACGGAGGGGCGCACCATCCTGGTGTGCACCCACAACCTCGACGAAGCCGAGCGCCTCGCGGATGCGGTGGGCATCCTGCGTCAACGCCTGCTGCTGTGCG
>JBOHST010000282.1:0-5338 GCA_050733375.1 Gemmatimonadales bacterium | reverse complement strand
CGCCCGTACCTGCTCGATTACGCCGGCACGGCGATGCGACTGGCCGGGCTCGACATGCTGCAGATCCAGGACGACTCGGGGCGGATCGTGAGCTCCGGCCATTTCCGCAACGAATTCGATCGCGCCGAACCCGCGCTCCCCGCGCTGCTCCCCACGGCCCCAAACGGACTCGCGCTGGTCGAAGCGCGCACCGCGGAAGGGCCCTTCACTGCGCTGGCGCGACTCGACTCGCTCCCCCTCGCCGACCGGCGTTTCACCGTCGTGGGCGGAGTCGCGGTGGATTCGGGGTTCCTGGCCCGGCTGGCACGAGACAGCGCGCTCACCGTCTCGCTCATCCTGCCGGCCGATACGCTGCTGGCCCAGCTGCGGGACACGACCGCGCGACCCGACGAAGTGGTGAGCGAGCTTCCGATCCCGTTCGTGGACCAGTCACGTCCCGACAGCGCCCGCCTGGTGCCGGCGCGACTTGTGATCGCCGCTCCTCTCACGGGACTGCGCGAGATCCTGCGCAGCGTGGATTTCTGGTTCGCGGCGGCGGTGCTCGCGACGCTGCTCGTCTCGCTGGTGCTCGCCGGGTGGTTGGCCTCGCGTGTCAGCCTGCCGCTCGCCGAGCTGGCGGGTAAGACCACCGAGATCGACGTGGACCGGCTGGACGTCGTATTTGCGAGCGACCGCGACGACGAGATCGGCGCACTCGAGCGCCTGCTCGGAGAGATGACGGAGCGGCTACGCAGCGGCGCCGCCCGACTGCGCGACGCCGAGCGCAAGGCGGCGACGGGTGAGCTGGCACAACAGGTGAACCACGACATGAAAAACGGTCTCGCACCGCTGCGCAACGTACTGCGCCACCTGGCGCAGATGGCGCGCGACCACCCGGCGGAACTGCCCAAGGTGTTCGCCGAGCGCCGGCACACGCTTGCTTCCAGTCTCAGTTACCTCGAGAGCCTCGCGGCGCAGTACGCGAAGCTCTCGCTCACGACGGAAACACAGCTGTGTGATGTGAATGCCGTCACTCGCGAAGCCGTGCAGCAAGTGCCGGCCGGTTCGGCGGAGCTCACGCTGCAACTGGCGGGCGCGCTGCCTGAGGCGCGCATCGACCCGCTCGCGTTGCGGCGCATCCTTCAGAACCTCGTCAGCAATGCGGTGGAGAGTCTCGCGTCCGAGCCCGGCCTCGTCACGGTGTCCACGGCCCCTGCCGCGGAGGAGGGTCAGCCGCCAATCGTGCGGGTGGTCGTGGAGGACACGGGGAAGGGAATGACCGAAGTGGAGCTGGAGCGCGCCTTTCAGGATTTCTATTCCAGCAAGCCGGGCGGCACCGGTCTCGGCCTGTCGATCGTGCGCCGGCTTGTTGCCGACGCCAGCGGCCGACTCCGAGTCGAAACCTCGCCCGGGGCGGGCTCACGGTTCATCGTGGAGCTGCCCGCGGTTGGAGCGCCCGCGTGAGCGTGATTCTGATCGTGGACGACGCCCTTGTCCTGGCCGAGCAGTACGCCTACGATTTGAGGCGGCTCGGCGGACACGAGACGCTGGCCGCTGCCGATGGCCGCGAAGCGTTGGACCTGCTGGCCCGGGAAGCGGTGGACTGCGTCCTGCTCGATCTCGAAATGCCGGGGATGGATGGGTTCGAAGTACTGCGGCAACTCGAGCACCGCGGGATCAAGATTCCCGTGATCGTCTACACGGGGACGGGTAACTACGACCGCTGCGCCCAGGCGATCCGGCTCGGCGCCGTGAGCTTCATCGACAAGGCTGAGCCGATGGAGCGGGTGGTGCAGGAGATCGCCAACGCCGTCGAGCGCGAACGCCTGGTCCGCGAGGTCGCCGCGCTGCGGCGCGACCGCGACACCGACGCCCCCCTCGTCGGCTCGAGCCCGGCGATGCGGAAGCTCACCGACGCGATCGCGCGTGCCGCTCCGATCCCGTCCCCCGTGCTGATCGTCGGGGAGAGCGGGTCCGGGAAAGAGATCGTGGCGCGCGAGGTGCACCGGCTGAGCGGCGTTCCCGGCCCACTCGTCGCCATCAACAGCGCGGCCCTGCCGCACGAGCTGGTCGAGAGCGAGCTGTTCGGACACGAGCGCGGCGCGTTCACCGGCGCCGTGACGTTGCGCAAAGGCGCGTTCGAGGCGGCGGCGCACGGGACGCTGTTGCTCGACGAGATCGGCGACCTGACGGCTCCGGCGCAGGCCAAGCTGCTGCGCGTGCTCGAGCAGCGTCAGGTGACCCGCGTCGGCGGGACGCGGACGATCGCGGTGGACGCCAGGGTCGTCGCCGCGACCAATCGCAACCTCGAAGCCGAGATCGCCGCCGGCCGGTTTCGCGAGGACCTGTTCTACCGTCTCAACGTGCACGTGCTGGCGGTCCCGCCGCTGCGCGAGCGCCTATCCGATGTTCCGGAGCTGATCCGCCACCTGCTGGTCGCGACGTGCGCCCGCTTCGGCATGCGCCCCAGGACGTTGTCGAGCGCCGCCGTCGAATGCCTGATGACCTACGATTGGCGCCGTAACAACGTGCGCGAGCTGCGCAACATCCTCGAGCGCATGCTGATCGCATCGGATGCGGACGAAATCGGCATCGCCGATGTGCCGCCGGAGATACGGGACGAAGGCGCGGCCCAGCGCGTCCACAGCGGCGCCACCCCGCAGACGTTTCACGAGCTCAAGGCCGAAGCCGAGCGCCAGATCATCATCGCGGCGCTGGGGCGGCACGACTGGCATATCACGCACACGGCGGAAGCGCTTGGCTTGGCCGATCATGCGAGCTTGCTGAAGATCATGCGCCGGCACGGTATCAGCCGGGAGTAGGTCGGTTCCGCCGCGACCAGCCCTGGTCCGCGCCTAAAGGCGCGGCTCGGCGCCGTCGCGACGGGCCCTGAAGGGCGCTCAATCCTCGCGTCTTTCAAGACGCGCCGCGTACGCGCCGAGCCTCGGCGACCGGAGGAAGTGCTTTAGCGCTTCAGCCGGGGCATGGTCCTGGTCCGCGTCTAAAGGCGCGGCTCGGCGCTGTCGCGACAAGCCCTGAAGGGCGCTTGATTCTCGCGTCTTTCAAGACGCGCCGCGCTCGCGCCGAGCCCCGGCGACTGGAGGAAGTGCTTTAGCGCTTCAGCCGGGGTACGGGCGCCGACCCGATCCCCCCCACGTGTCCAACCGAACACATCATCCCCTTTTCCGACGTGTCCAGCGCGACACGAACCGCTCCCGTCTGCATTCCGCCCGACGGCGAACTCACTGCTTTTCAATGGGTTGCGACCAGATCTCGTCGGTCCCAAAACGTGGTCCCCGGCCTGCGAAAAGGAGGGCGACCCCTTCTAAGGAGAGCTGTATGCGTACCACGTTCCGTTTCACCCCCGCCTGGCTGATGACCGGTGTGATGGTCCTCGTCGGCTGCGGCGACAGGACCCCCAGGCGCGCAATCGCCAGTGAAACCGACTCCACGAACGCCGTCGTCAGCGTCGAGCCGGAATCGACGACTGGTTCGAGCGTGACGCCGGCTCCGATCGTCCCCGCGTCATTCGCGGAGGCCGAAGTCGCGTACCGGAACAAGCGGTACGAGGAAGCCGTGGCCGGTTTCGCCCACTACACCACCCGGCGTCCGTCGAACCCCTGGGGCTTCTACATGCTCGGCCTGTCGGCTTGGAAAGCCGGCGATCTCACGAGCGCCGCAGACGCGTTCAGGCAGGCGCTCACGCTCGATTCCACGCACGTCAAGAGCTATCTGAACCTGAGCCGCGTCCTGATCGAATCGGGCCAGCCGGACTCGGCAATGGAGTACCTCAACACCGTGCTGCGCGTCGACGAGACCCTCGGAGAGGCGTACCGGCTGATCGGCCGGGTGCACGACGCCAAGGGCGAGCTGGACGAGGCGGTCACCGCCTACCGCGAGGCGCTGTCACTCGATTCGACCGACGTGTGGTCGATGAACAACCTCGGGCTGGTGCAGATCCACCAGGGCGCGTTCGATGACGCGCTGCGGCCGCTGGCGCGGGCGGTCGAGCTCTCACCCGAAGTCGGGACGTTCCAGAACAACCTGGGTATCGCGCTCGAGCGGACCGGACACTTCTCCGCGGCCGCCGACGCCTACCGCGCGGCGATCGCCGCCGACTCGAATTTCACGAAGGCGCAAACCAACCTGGACCGGGTGTCCGGTCTGCAGGAAGACCCGAACACCCCGCCGGTCGATCTCAAGGTGCTGTCGCAGGAGTTTGGCCGAGGTCGGCGCCTCGCAGACGATGAACACGAAGATTGCTAACTGAAGCGCGAGACGAAGCTGGATGCGGGCGGTTCCGGAATGCGGGACCGCCCGCCGGCTATTCAAGGGTATTACGCCACGCAGACGCTCTTGACGTTCAGAAACTCCCGCAGCCCGTACTCGGACAGCTCGCGTCCGTAGCCCGAGCGCTTGACGCCGCCAAACGGCAGGCGCGGATCGGATTTGACCATGCCGTTCACGAACACGCACCCCACCTCGAGCTCCCCGGCGATGCGCTCGCTGCGCGCACGGTCCTCGGTCCACACGGCGGCCCCGAGTCCGTAGGGCGAGGCGTTGGCGAGACGCACCGCGTCTGCGGCGTCGCGCGCGCGGATCACCGCGGCCACCGGTCCGAACACCTCTTCGTCGAATGCCGGCATGCCCGGCTGCACGGCGCTCAGCACCGTCGGCTGGTAGAAGGCGCCTGGTCCCTTGGGGAGGACGCCGCCCAGCACGAGCCGCGCGCCGCGGCGCACCGACGCCTGCACCTGCCGGTGCAGCTGGTCACGCAGCTCGCCCCGCGCCTGCGGGCCGACCTGCGTTCCCGGGACGAGCGGATCCCCCATGCGCCGCGACCGCATCTCCTCCACGAACAGAGCCTCAAACCGGTCGGCCACCGCATTCACCACGATGAACCGCTTGGCCGCGATGCAGCTCTGTCCGCTGTTGATCAGCCGGGCGTCGGCTGCGGTCTTCGCGGCCCGGGGGAGGTCGGCGTCCTCGAGCACGATGAACGCATCACTGCCGCCCAGCTCGAGGACCGTCTTCTTGAGGTGCCGTCCGGCCTGTTCCGCCACCTGGCTGCCGGCCGATTCGGATCCCGTGAGGGTCACGGCGCGGACCCGGGAGTCGGCGATCACCGCGGCCACCCCCGAGCTCCGCAGCACGAGGGTGCGGAACACGTGCTCGGGAAAGCCCGCCTCGCGAAACACGCCCTCGATCAACAACGCGCAGCGCGTCACGTTGGACGCGTGTTTCAAGAGCCCGACGTTGCCCGATACCAGCGCCGGGGCGGCGAACCGGAACACCTGCCAGAACGGGAAATTCCACGGCATCACCGCGAGCACCGGCCCGATGGCGTCGAAGCGAACGT
>JBOHST010000281.1:0-3903 GCA_050733375.1 Gemmatimonadales bacterium | reverse complement strand
GGCCGCGGACGGTCGACCGGCGGGCGCTTTCACCTTCGCGGGTTCGTCGAGGTCCAGAAACACGAGGCTCGATGTTTTCCGCTTCGGCTTGGCAGGCGGCGCCGGGATCACCACGCTTTGCCGCGCGGGGCTGGCGAAGCGCGTTTGGAGCTCCGGCCCGCCGTACGCTCGCAAATGCTCCTCGAGCTTCTGACGCAGCTGTTCGCCTTCAGAGGAAATGTCGGCGAATTCCTTGAGCGCGGCGAAGGCTTGTTGGATGGCGCCGGCCTTCTGCATGCGCTCAGCGTATTCGATGAAGTTCTGTTTGGCCTCGGCGATGAAGCCCTTCGCGGCGTAGAGTTTGGCGAGCTTGAGGTAGGTGGTGGGGCGCCCGGGCGCGTTGCGCAACACTTTGTTACACATCGCGATGGCATTGTTGTGGAAGCCAAGCTCCGCGTAGCGATCCACGGCGCGGTCGTAAAAGTCCGCCGCCTGGGCCGGGTCCTTCACTTTGAGATAGAGATCGCCGATGCGGTTGAAGATGCCGAGGTCGGGGTTGGGATCACCCTCCTGGTCCTGCGCCTCGAACACCTCGAGCCAGGTATCGATGGCGGCTCGCGTGTCCTTGGCTTCGAGGGTACGCGCCCGCTCCTTAAGCTTCTCAAGCTTCGACATGGAAACCTAAAGATACCGGGCCTGAGGGACGTGGACAAGCGAAACCTCCTGTCCACACGGCGGTTACGAGATTCGCACCCACCCAGTAGGCCACCTCACGCCAATCCGCGATCTCGCAGGTAACGAGATCCGCCGCGAATCCGGGAGCGATCTGGCCCCGTTCGCCGGCCATCCCGAGCGCCGCCGCCGCGTTGACGGTGACCGCCAACAACGCTTCCGGGTGACGCAACCCGAGCTGCGACACCGCCAGGCTCATCACCAGGGGTAGCCCGATAGTGGGCGAGGTCCCGGGATTGAAATCCGTGGCGAGTGCGACCGCGGCGCCGGCCTCGATCAGGCGCCGGGCGGGTGCCTGACGCGGCTTGCCGAGAAAACTCATCGTGGCCGGCAGCAGCACCGCGACGGTGTCGCTCGCGGCGAGGGCGCGAATCCCGGGATCGGAAATCCCCGCGAGGTGGTCGGCGGAGAGCGCTCCGAGCTCGACCGCGAGCTCCGCACCGCCCGAGCCTTCCAGCTCGTCCGCGTGCAGCTTCAGGGCAAGCCCGTGTCGCCGCGCCGCCGTGAGCACTGCCCGTGCCTCGGGCACGGTGAACACTCCGGGCTCGCAAAACACGTCGCAGCACCGGGCCAGCTGCTCCTGCGCTACGGCCGGCAGCATTTCCTCCACTACGAGTCGGACGTATTCCGCTCGGCGCGATCGGAACTCGGGTGGCACCTCGTGGGCGCCGAGGAACGTCGGGACCAATTCCAGGCGCTCCGACTCGGCCAGGCGACGAACGACGCGCAGCTGCTTGAGCTCGGCCTCAAGCTCGAGCCCGTAGCCCGATTTCACCTCGATGGTCGTGGCGCCGTGGGCCCGCAACGTGAGGAGACGGGCGCGGGACACGGTCTCCAGCTCGTCCGCTTCGCGGGCGCGCACGTCGCGCACCGATTGCAGAATTCCGCCCCCAGCCGCCGCAATCTGCTGGTAGCTCTCCCCGAGAGCGCGGCGCTGGTGGTCGTCGAGTCGCGGCGCGCCGAACACGGCATGCGTGTGACAATCGATGAAGCCGGGGAACAGGACCCCCGAAATCTCGGTCACCTCGGCACCGCGGTACCGGTCACGCAGCGCCCGCCAGGGTCCGACGTCCGCGATACGGCCATCGGCCACCGCCACGGCGACGTCGGACAGCACCTCGAGCTCGCCAAGCTCGCGCGCGCGTCGCGCGCGGGCGGGCCCGCGGCAGGTCACCACCGCTCGGGCGCCCGCGAGGAGGGTCGTCAGTCGTTCGCCTCCAACATCGGCAAGCGCAGGCCCTCGCGCCGCGCCGTGGCCACCGCCTCCGGATACCCGGCATCTGCATGGCGCGCGACGCCGATTCCGGGATCGTTGGTGAGCACGCGCTCCAGGCGCCGGCGCGCCGCCGGTGTCCCATCAGCGACACTGACTTGCCCCGCGTGCAACGAGTTCCCGATGCCAACCCCACCACCGTGATGGAACGACACCCACGACGCACCCGACGCGGTGTTCAGCAACGCATTGAGAATCGCCCAGTCGGCGATCGCGTCGGAGCCGTCGCGCATGCCTTCGGTCTCGCGGAACGGCGAGGCGACGCTTCCGGTGTCCAGGTGGTCACGGCCGATCACGATCGGGGCCCCAAGCTCCCCGCGACTCACCAAGTCGTTCAACGCCGTGCCGAACTTCGCGCGCTCTCCCTGCCCCAGCCAACAGATGCGAGCCGGGAGGCCCTGAAACGCGACCCGCTCCTCGGCCAGTCGGATCCAGCGCGCCAGGTGCTCGTTGTCGGGGAACAGCTCGAGCGCCAATCGGTCGGTGCGCAGCAAGTCCTTCGGGTCGCCGGAGAGTGCGACCCAGCGAAACGGTCCCTTCCCCTCACAGAACAGCGGCCGGATGTACTCGAGGACAAACCCGGGGATCGCGAACGCGCCTGTCACGCCGGCGTCAGCGGCCACGGTGCGGATGTTGTTCCCGTAGTCGAACGTGACGGCGCCCATCCGCCGCAGGTCGAGCATGGCGCGCACGTGCAGCGCGATGCTCGCCACCGCGCGTCGGATGTACTCCTGCGGGTCATCGGTGCGCAGGGCGACGGCGTCCCCGAGCGGGAGTCCGGCCGGGACATAGCCGTTCAGCGTGTCGTGCGCCGAAGTCTGATCGGTCAATACATCGGGGACGATCCCGCGCCGGACCAGCTCCGGGAGCACCTCGGCACAGTTGCCGATCAACCCCACCGACAAAGCGGCTCCGCCGCGCCGCGCTGCGTCGCACCAGCGCAAGGCTTCGTCCAGAGAGGCAGTGGCCGTGTCGAGGTAGCGGGCCTCGAGCCGGCGTTGCACGCGCGCCGGGTCCACGTCGACCGCGAGGCAGACCGCATCATGCATCGTGGCGGCGAGCGGCTGCGCGCCTCCCATTCCGCCAAGACCGCCGGTCAGCACCAGGCGCCCCCGGAGCGACCCGCCGAAATGGCGCTGCGCCACCGCGCCGAAGGTTTCGTAGGTGCCCTGGAGAATGCCTTGAGTGCCAATGTAGATCCACGAGCCGGCGGTCATCTGCCCGTACATGATCAAGCCGCGCCGTTCGAGGTCGCGGAACACCTCCCAGGACGCCCAGCGGCCCACCAGATTCGCATTGGCGATCAGCACGCGCGGCGCATCGGGGTGGGTCGTGAATACACCAACCGGTTTTCCCGATTGGACCAGCAGCGTCTCGTCGTCGCCCAATGTGCGGAGGGTGCGCACGATCGCATCGAACGCCGGCCAGCTGCGCGCAGCGCGCCCGGTGCCCCCGTACACCACGAGGTCCTGGGGCCGCTCCGCGACATCCGGATCGAGGTTATTCATCAACATCCGCAACGCGGCCTCCTGCACCCAGCCGCGGCAGGAGCGCTCGGCGCCCCGCGGCGCGCGAACCACTCGCGGGCCGCTCACGTCGACGCTCCGGGGTCGAACCGTCCCACCCGGATGCCGGCCGTGACCTGCTCGATATCTTCACCCATCGGTCGGTCCACCTCGAGCGGCGCGATTTCCCGCCGAACCGCTGCATAGGTCTGGGCCACGCCCCGGCCGGGCTGGAGTGGCTTCAGGTACTCGAGTCCCTGAGCGCCCGCCAGCAGCTCGATCGCCACTACCCGCGCGGCGTTGCCGAAGATGCGTTCCGCCTTCCAGGCGGCGGTCATGCCCATGGGAACGACGTCTTCCTGGTTGCCCTCCGTGGGCACCGATTGCACGCTCGCCGGGGTTGCCAGCACGCGG
>JBOHST010000280.1:0-5823 GCA_050733375.1 Gemmatimonadales bacterium | reverse complement strand
GACGAGCCGCTCCAGCGCGCTGCCGCCCTCGCTCCGGGCGTAGGCCGAGTCCAGGAACGCGGCGCGGGTGGCGCGCCAGGCATCCGGTGCGAGCCCGGCCGGCGTTGGGCCGTCGCACAGCGACTCGTTCCACTCCAGAAAACCGCCCGGGAGGCCGGCGGCGCGGAGATGGTCGAGGAGGTTCGAGCCCCCGTGAATGTGCAGCATTGGACTCCGTTCAAAGATAGCCTCTGGATTGCATGCGCTCCGTCATCTGAAACGATATCGGGTGACATGACGTTGTGACGGAACCTGGGATCCTGCTTCACCGTTCCCTGACACAGAGGCACCCAGCAGTGCCGCCGCGGATTTTGCGCGCTAACTTTCCGGGCCTATGAAACTCTCCGAAACCGCCATCCGCCGCCCGGTCCTGGCCAGCATGCTCTCGGCCGCGCTGGTGCTGTTCGGCGTCATCGGGTACACGCGTCTGTCGGTGCGCGAGCTCCCGGACATCGATCCGCCGATCATCTCGGTTTCGACGTTCCTGACCGGCGCGAACGCGCAGGTCGTGGAGACCGCCGTCACCGACGTCCTCGAGGAAGAGCTATCCACGATCCAGGGACTGCGCACGCTCTCGAGCTCGTCCTCGGAGGAAAACAGCCAGATCACCCTCGAGTTCAACCTCGACCGGCCTGTGGATGTCGCGGCGCAGGACGTGCGCGACAAGGTGTCCCGGGTCCGCGGCCGGCTCCCCGTCGACGTGCTCGAGCCCGTCATCGCCAAGCAGCAGGCCGATGCGCAGCCGTTCTTCTGGCTGGCCTTGAGCAGCCCGAACTACGATCTGATGCAGCTCTCGGACGTCGCCGACCGCATGGTCAAGTCCCGGTTGCAGAGCCTCGCGGGCGTCGGGAGCGCGGGCGTCTACGGCGAACGGCGCTTCTCCATGCGGGTCTGGGTCAAGCCTGACGAGCTCTCGGCGCGCGGGCTGACGGTGCAGGACGTAGAGAGCGCGATTCAATCCCGCAACGTCGAGATTCCGGCGGGTCGCATCGAGTCGACGCGACGCGAGTTCTCGGTCCGGTCGCTGGGCGAGCTCAAGACGCCGCGGGAATTCGGCGAGCTGGTTGTGGCCAGCCAGGGCGGGCAGTTCGTCAAGCTGAAGGACGTGGCGAAGGTCGAGCTCGGGCCTGAGGACAATCGCTCGATTTTCCGCTACAACGGCAATCCCGCGGTCGCCATCGGGGTCGTCCGGCAGTCCAAGGCGAACCTCATCGAGGTGGCGCAGCGCATTCGGGACGCGCTCCCCGGCATCCAGCAGACGCTGCCCCGGGGCGTGAAGCTCGAAAGCGCGTTCGACGGGTCGGTGTTCGTCACGCATTCGATCAACGACGCGCGCCTGACGCTGGTCATCGCGGCGATCCTGGTGGTCCTCATCATTTTCGTCTTTCTGCGCAACCTCCGCGCCACCATCATTCCGGGGCTCGCGATCCCGGCGTCGATCGTGTCGACGTTCGCGATCATGTATTTCCTCGGGTACTCCATCAACAACTTCACGCTGCTCGCGCTCACGATTGCGATCGGCATCGTGGTAGACGACGCTATCATCGTGCTCGAGAACGCCTACCGGCATCAGGAGGAATTGCACGAGGAGCCGCAGGAGGCGGCCATCAAAGGAACCAACGAGATCGGGTTCGCGGTGATCGCGACCACCGTCGCGCTGGTAGCCGTCTTCACACCGCTGGGCTTCCTGCGCGGCTCGACGGGCCGGCTGTTGAGCGAGTTCGGGATCGCGGTCGCCGGGGCCGTGGTGATTTCGGGATTCGTGGCGTTGACCTTGACCCCGATGCTGTGCGCGAAGGTGCTGCGGGTGCCGCACGAGCACGGGGCGATCTTCAAGCTGTTCGAGCGCGGGTTCACCGCGATTGCGGATCACTATGCGACGCTGCTCCGGGCCGCGTTGCGGCACCGTGGCCTCGTGGTCGCCGGTACCCTCGCGACGGTGGCCCTCGCGTTCGTGCTGTACCGCAGCCTCAGGCACGAGCTCATTCCGGACGACGACCGCGGATTCTTCCTGGTGATTGCGACGGCTCCCGAGGGCTCGTCGCTCGAGTATTCGGACGGCTACGTGCGGCAGATCGAGGAGATCATCAGCAAGACCCCGGATGTCCAGGGGTACTTCACGATCATTGGCGGCTTCGCGGGAGGCGTCAACAGTGCCTTTGTCGGCGTGATCGTCAAGGATTGGGGCGAACGGAAGACCACCGTCCAGCAGATGGTGGGCGGGCTGTACGGCCCACTCTTCGGGATCGCGGGCGTCCGGGCGTTCCCCTACAGCCCTGGGGCGCTGGGGTTCAGCCAACCGATCCAGTTCGTCGTCCAACACCCGGAGTTCGCGCGGTTAGGCAAGGCCATGGACACGTTGGTCACCCGGGCGCGCGCCATCCAGGGGTTGACGAACATCGACACGGACCTGCGCGTCAACAAGCCGGAGCTGCGCGTCACCTTCGACCGGGACCGCGCTGAGGATCTTGGGGTTCCAGTCCGCGATGTGGCGGGGGCTCTGCAGACGTTCCTCGGGGGTCGCCGGGTGAGCACGTTCACCCGCAACGACAAACTGTACTACGTGATGGTGCAGCTCGATCCCGCCCGCCGGGCGACTCCCAGCGACATGTCGGATATCTACCTGAGGGGACGCGGCGGGCAGCTGGTGCAGCTGGCGGCCCTGGCGAAAGTCGAGGAAGGCGTTGGACCGCGGCAGGTCAACCACTTCAACCGCGTGCCGTCGTTCACGCTGTCCGGGTCCTTGATTCCCCCGTTCGCTCAGGGGGAGGCGCTCGACTCCCTCGAACGGGTGGCCCGGGAAGTGCTGCCGCCGGGGAGCACGACGGCCCTGGCGGGCGATTCCCGCGAGTTCAAGGAGAGCGGTGGGGCGCTGTACTTCGCCTTCGGCGTGGCCCTGCTCGTGGTGTTCATGGTGCTGGCCTCGCAGTTCGAGTCGATGATCCACCCGTTCACTGTGTTGCTGGCGGTCCCGCTGGCGATCACCGGCGCGCTGGCGACGCTGCTGGTGGCCGCGCTCCTGGGCCGTCCGGGCGGGACGATCAACCTGTACAGCCAGATTGGCATGATCCTGCTGATCGGTCTCGTCACCAAGAACTCGATTCTGCTCGTGGAGTATGCGAACCAGCTCAAGGCCCGCGGCCTCGATACCTTCGCCGCCGTCGTCGAGGCTGGGCGTATTCGACTCCGTCCCATTCTCATGACCTCGGTGGCGACGATCATGGGGGCGATCCCGGTGATGATCGGACTCGGTGCGGGCTCGACCTCGCGCCGGCCGCTGGGATACGCGATCGTGGGCGGCATCTTCTTCTCCACGATCCTGACCCTGTTCGTGGTGCCAGTGGGCTACACGCTGCTCGATCGTTTGGTGTCGCGGGAACCGCGCCGCGCGCAGGAGCTCAAGCCGGCGGAGGCGAGGTGATGCTCCCGCTGCTCGCCGCGCTCCAGGTGGTTGCGGCGCAGGATTCGATGCCGGTGGTCACGCTGGCGGACGCGCTCGAGAAAGCGGCGCGGCTCGACCCAAGCTACGTGGCGGCCGCGGGGCAGGTCAGCAATGCCGAGTGGGCGCGTCGCGCGGCCTTCGCGGTGTTCATCGTTCCGGCGATCACGCTGGCGGCCAATCAGACGCGCTATTGGCCACCGACGTTCAATTTCGTCACGTTTACGACGACCGCCACAAACACGTTTGCGGCGACGATCGATGCGCGCCTCGACGTGTTCACCGGGGGGCAGAAGGTCGCCGGGCTGGCCTCGAGCGGAGCAGCGCTCGAGAGCGCACGCGCCGGGGAGCTGCAGGCCCGGCTCACCACGGCGATGAACGCCGAGTCGGACTTCTATTCGGTACTGGCCCAGCGCGCCCTGGCGCGGGTGGCGGAAGATCAGCTGATCCGCGCCGAGCAGCAGTTCACGGTGGCGCGCGCCCGCGTCACCTCCGGAGCGGCGGTCCAGACCGACTCGCTGCAGCTGTTGTTGGAATTGGCGCAGGCGCGCATCGCCCTCTTGCAGCAACATGCGGCGCTGCGGGCCGCGCAGCTGCAGCTGGGGCGACGCATCGGTCTGCCGGGTCCAGCGGATGCCGCCCCCGTGCTGGACGATTCGACCACGATGCACGTCCTGCCTTTTACGGTATCGGACGCGGTAGCGCGCGCGCTCTCGCAAGGCCCGTCCTGGCGCATCGCGCGCGCCGATGAGCGCGCGGCGTCGGCACAGCTCTGGGCGCGACGGGGCGACTATCTGCCGCACGCGTCCCTCGAATTCACGGGCGGTGCCTTCGACACGGACAAGTTCTATCCGAATGCCCTCAAGCGATCGACGCTCTCTTTTACCGTGACGTTCCCGTTGTGGAACAACGGACAACGGGAGATGCAGCTGACCCAGGCGCGTGTGAACCGTGACGTGGCGCGGGCGATCCGGGCCGACCTCGAGCGGTCGGCTCGGCACGACGTGACCGCTGCCTATGATGCCTATGAAACGAACCGGGCCACCGTCGCGCTCGAGCAGAACGCGGTGCTCGTCGCACGGGAGAACAATCGCGTGCATGAAACGCGCTACCGGGCGGGCGCGACGACCATTCTCGATCTGCTGGCCGCGCAGAACCGGCTGGTCGCGGCGGAAGCCGATCTGGTGCAGGCGTTGTACAATGCGCGGCGCGCGCGCGCGGGACTGGAAGTCATCCTCGGCGAGCGTATCACCTTCGATCAGGGAACCCAGTGAAGACCTGGTACCGAGTGCGTGGAGCGGGCTCTGCGGTGATCGCCCTCCTGGCGGTCGCCGCATGCGGCAAAGGCAAAGGCGGCGTCCAGGGTGGTGGCGGCGACCCCGGGGGCGGCGGCACGCCCGGCATGCCGGTCGAGGTTGCCGTCGCCAAGGCCGATACGGTGCGCGATGAGATCGCCGCAACCGGACAGATCGAGGCGGTGCAATCGATCGAGCTGCGTCCCGAAGTCGAAGGCCGCATCGTCGCCATCCTGGTTCGCGAGGGGCGGGAGGTGGGCCGTGGCACGCCGCTGTTCCAGGTCGACTCGACCGAGTTAGCGGCGCAGGTGGCGCAGCTCGCGGCGCAGCGCGACCTGGCGCGACAGGACCTGGTCCGCACCAAAGATCTGGTGGCCCAGAATGCCGCGTCCACGTCCGACCTCGAGCACGCCGAAGCGAGCAGTCGGAGCGCTGAAGCGCAGTACCAGCTGCAAAGCACGCGACTGGCCCGCACGACGGTCCGGGCGCCGTTTGGCGGCGTGGTGGGGCAGCGATTCGTCAGCCTTGGGGATTATGTCAACACGTCGACCCGGCTCGTGACCCTGCAAACGACCAATCCCCAGCGCGCCGCATTCCAGGTGCCGGAACGCTACGCGCGCTCGTTGCAACGCGGGCAGCGGGTGAGCTTCCGGGTCGGCGCCATCTCCGGTCGGGACTTTGTCGGGGAGGTCGATTTCGTCGATCCCGTCGTGCAGCAGCCGGGTCGTACGATTCTGATCAAGGCGCACGTGCCCAACCCGCAGCGGTTGTTGCAGCCGGGCATGTTCATCGAGGCACGACTCGTGACGGGCATGCGTCCGAAGGCCGTGGTCGTGCCTGAAGATGCCATCGTTCCGCTGCAAGGCGCGAATTTCGTCTGGGTGGTCGAAGAGGGAAAGGCGAACCAGCGGCAGGTGGGCCTGGGTGTCCGCACGCCGGGATTCGTCGAGATCGCGAGTGGCGTGAGCGCCGGAGAACAGGTGGTGGTGGGCGGATTGGAAGTGCTCTTCCCGGGGGCG
The DNA here is from genome assembly GCA_050733375.1 of Gemmatimonadales bacterium. Lineage (GTDB taxonomy): Bacteria > Gemmatimonadota > Gemmatimonadetes > Gemmatimonadales > GWC2-71-9 > DASTHG01. The sequence goes on along the minus strand of JBOHST010000280.1, from coordinate 31 downwards.
CCGGTGATGGCGCGCGTCGTGGACCGCACGC
>JBOHST010000279.1:0-2294 GCA_050733375.1 Gemmatimonadales bacterium | reverse complement strand
ACCGAGGCGTGGGTGGAGAGTTTTCCCTCGGACGGCCGGGTCACCTATCAGACCTGGCAGTCCCCCTCGGGATGGGACATCACGTCCGCCGAGCTGCGGATGTTGGAGCCGGTCGACGAGCGCATCGTCGGGTATCCCGAGATCGCCATGAGCGTGATCACCTACTCCAACGCGGGCGAGGCGACGGCGGAGCTGGTGTGGGTGGGGAGCGGAACGCGCGAGGCGGACTACGAGGGCAAGGACGTGAACGGGAAGTTCGTGCTCGCCACGGGGTATGGCGGCGCGGTGCACCGCCTGGCCGTCTTGAAATACGGGGCCGCCGGCGTCGTGTGTTTCCTGGACGACGAGCGCGCCCAGGAGTACCCCGACATGCTGCAGTACACCGGGATGTGGCCGCGCACCGAGGAGCTGGAGCGCGTCAGGTTCGGGTTCAATCTGACGAACCGGCAGGGGACGCGGCTGCGAGACCTGCTCATCGCGGGCCGAAAGGTCGTGGTGCGCGGCCGCGTGTCCGGCACGGGCCTCGAGTCATTTTTCATGGACGTCGTCGTCGCCACGATCCCCGGCGCGGATGCGGCGGCGGGCGAGCTGGTGTTCAGCGCCCACCTCGACCATCCCAAGGAGTCGGCCAACGACAATGCCTCGGGGTCGGGCGCGTTGCTCGACATCGCCCGGAGCGTGCACGAGCTGATCGCGAGCGGCCGGCTGCCCCGCCCCCGACGGACGCTCCGCTTCCTGTGGGTCCCGGAGTGGTACGGGACGCAGGCCTACATCGACAACCATCCGGAGCTCGCCGGGCCGGCCCTCGGCGGTCGCGTGCTCGCGAACGCCAACATGGATATGGTAGGGGAAAACACCGAGCTGCTGCACTCGCGGCTCATCCTCACCCGCACGCCGGCGTCCTTGCCGTCGGCGTACAACGATGTGATCGCCAACATGGCCGCCATGGTGGACCAGATGAACGTGCGCACCCCGCGCGGCAGCCTGTCGGCGTTCAACTACCGCGTCACGCCGTACTCGGGCGGCAGCGATCACATGAACTTCATCGACCGCGGGATCCCGGGTGTGATGTTTTCGCACGACCCCGACTACACCCATCACACCTCCGAGGACACGCCCGACAAGGTCGACCCGGTGGAGCTCGAGCGCAGCGAGCTGATCGCGGCGGCGGGGTTGCTCTACCTGTCGGATCTCACGCCGCCGCAGGCGGTGGATCTCGCGCACCTCACGGCCGCACATGGGGCCGCACGGTTAGGCGAGGCGGCGCGGCGCGCCCGGCTGAGCCTGCTTGCGGCGCAGGGTCCCGCCCGCGACGCGGCCTGGTTCGAAGCCCGCAATGCGGTGACCCAGGCGACGCGTTGGGAAGAAGCGGCCGTCGCCTCGGTCCTGTGGTATCAGGACGCCCCCGCCGTCCGCGCGGCGGTCGACGCGGCTCGACGCCGGCTGCGCCAACAGGGGGACGGCCTGCTCGCGTCGGTGCAGCGCGAGGCGCGCGTGGCCGGCGTGTCGACGGCCGAGCAGCCGCGGGAGGCCGATCTGCGGGTGCCGGTGCGGCTCACCCGCGGGCCGCTGGATTTTGGCCTGCCGCTCTCCCGGCTCTCGGCGGAGGACGGGGCGTGGTACCGCGGGGCGTTTCCACTCGATGGGGATCAGCGCTTCGAGCTGGTGAACTTCATCGACGGCCGGCGGACGGTGTCCGAAATCCGCGATGCGCTCAGCGCCGAGTTTGGGCCGGTCGCCACCGCGGTGGTCGCGCGGTATCTCGAGGATCTGGTGAAGGTGGGGGCCGTGCGGTGGAAATGACAATGGCGTCCGGCCGCGACGAAGCCACGGCTCCCATCCATAGCCGAGATGGAGGCGCGCCTTCGAGAAACTGCGGCGGGGCGCCGATCTCGATGAGGTGGCCATGAGTCACGGCTTTGAATCGCACAGCGGCTTTCGCGAGGCCTCTGGCCGGCTACTGGGCCGCGCTCCCGGCCAAAGCTACGCCGTGGAGTGCGTCACCCTGGGTTGGCTCGAATGTCCCGTGGGTCCCCTCGTGGCCAGCGCCACCGACCGGGGCCTCTGTCTGCGATTACTGGATCTGGAGCGAGGGGAGCAGACGGCGCTGGCACTATTCCCTCGGCAGGTGCGAACCGCGCCCCGGGAATCTGGCTCCGACTATGGGGCCGCCGCCGCGCCGGGACGCAGACTGAACAGATAGCGCGCCCCGATCCGCTCCCGGGGCACCGCGCCGAAAAACCGCGAATCCGGCCAGCCGATCATGTCGCGCGTGTCACTCAGCACGAACACCG